>CAMEOL010000018.1 GCA_945929765.1 uncultured Gemella sp. | reverse complement strand
GGACTGTAAATCCGTTCCTTCGGGTTCAGTGGTTCGAATCCACTTCTTCCCACCACTTAGGGGTATAGTTTAACGGTAGAACAAAGGTCTCCAAAACCTTTGGCGTGGGTTCGATTCCTGCTACCCCTGTAGTAAAGCATTCAGAAATTTCTGAATGCTTTTTTTGTTATTTTCTCCATGCTTCGTATTTGAGGAAGAGGCTAAATAATTATCTAAGGCTAGATGTAAAAAATCAAGCCTTAGTATATACCTTCTTATGAATAGGTTATTCGGTAATAGCCCCCCAGAAATCTGTTCAAATTTTGGGGGGGCTATTACCTCGTTGAGTAAGAATGTTGTATTTTACCAACCGTATTTGCCGTAGAGGCATTATTAGTCGCAGTTATTCTTTATTTTTCCAATCTAAAATATCTTCAAATATTTGCAAAACTTTATTCTCGTTGTCGAGTAAAGAAATTTTAGCTATTATTCTATTTTTTACGTTATTACTATCAGAAAATGTGAAAAAATCTGGATAGTCAATTTCTAATGCATTTATTATCTTTTCTAGAGTGTTAATTTGAATATTTACTGTTTTTCCACGTTCAATTCTACTATAAGCTGACCAATCAATATCAGCTTTATCCGATAATTCTTGTTGTGTCATACCTGATTTTATACGTAGTTCACGTATTCTATTTGCAATGTTTTTCCCTAAAGTAGGCATAGTTACCTCCTTTCTTCATATATATAAGGATAGAAGAAAGACGAGTAGTAGTCTAGTGCTCAAAATCCTATTTTTATAATATTATTGACATGTAATCCTAGTTTTTGTTATAATATTAGACATGAGATACAATTTTTATAAATAATTAGGTTTGTAATACCGTATATAACTAAATTAATACCGAAAATTTTATCTATAAAATATAATCTATTTTGGAAAAAATATTATCACTAAAGAATGTTAAGTAGTTATTGATAAATTTTTATAATTAGAGAGATAATACATTAGTTATGAAGTACTTTAGTTAGTGTTGAAAATTGAATTATTGTCTTGGTGAAAGATGCACAAAAACATATTTAAAATAAAATTATAGGAGAGAACTTAATGAAGCATATTAAAAAATTAGGACTTACAACATTAGGGTTAGCTGCATTATCAATAGCTAGTGCTAACGATGAGGCAAAAGCTAACGAAACACAACCGACAGAACCCGCAACATCTACTATCGAAACAAAAACAGAAAAGGTTGAAATCACAAAAGAACAAGTAGACAATGCGAAAGCGGAAGTGACAAATCAAGAGACGGTTGTTGCTGAAAAAGTAAAACAAAACAGCGAAGCAGAAACAACTGTAAAAGAAGCTGAAGATGCTGTTACTAAAGCTGATAACAAAGTTAAAGAATTAGAAGAAGCTACAGCAACACCAAAAGAAACATTAGCAGAAAATGTCACAAAACAGACAGAAGTTGTTGCGAATGCAGAAAACACTAAAGCGGAAAAAGAAGCTGTGGTTAACGAAACAAAAACAAATCTTGATACGAAAACAGAAAGTGTTAACTCTAAACAAGAAGAAGTGACGAATCAAGAACTGATCGTTAACGAAAAACAAAAATTAGTAGAAACATTAACTAATCCAATTACAGAAGAAGAAATAAATAATGCACGTACTGATGTGACGCACGCACAAAATGCAGCTGATAAAGCAAAAGATGTACAAAATAAAGCACAAACAGAACTAACAAAAGCAGAAGAAGCTGACAAAGTAAATGCGGACGCTGTGAAGTCGGCTAGTGAAACTCTAGCATCGAAAACAACAAACGTTAACGACGCACAAAATACAGTAACAGAAAAAGAAGCTAAAGTTAAAGCTGCGGAACAAAAAGTAAAAGACGAAACAATCCATTACACACACGACATTGCTCTACTACCAGAATGGAAAGAAATGTATGATGCTTATAACGCGATACTGGATGAACCAAATGAGGTCATGAAAGCTAAATACAAACAATACAAAGGTATTGATGAGTCTGTCGAATTAACAATGGATCAAGTAATGGAAGCATATGCTTATCAACGTGAACGTGCTAAACCATATCGTATGAAATTGTTTAACTTAGAGTTTGAAACTAAAGAAGCTGTTACGTATGATACAGAACGTACTGATATCACACCACCGGAAGATGTAGATAACTATATAGTTGATCCAAATAACCTATCAGAAGCTGATAAAATGGAATTAAATGAGTTAGTAATTACATACATCAACAACGTTCGTAAACAGCTTGGTAGACCGGAAGTGAAACTAAACCTAAACGAAAAACTAATGGCTGAAGAAATAGCTAAAAAATATGTTGAACGTAATAATCCTGATATTTTTGCGGGACATTACGATAAAGGTATTAACGAGGTTGCTGCGGCACGTAAATTACAACACGCCGATGTAACAAAAGAAAAGAGTGCTCAATTATATGAGAACTTAACGAACTTTGGATATTTGAAAGATCGCCCAATGACTAAGAGATTAATATTCAAAGAAGTAATGGATAATATGCGACACTTCCTTTTTGAATCAAATCAAGGTTACGGTCACGCATATTTCTTATATGATAGTGATAATCATAAAGCTGACTCATTCGGTGTGGCATTATCGTTTGTTGAGGATCCAGAAAATCCATGGAACACAATCCGTGTACACATTATAGGTGTTGGGGCGAACGCACCATTACAAGATGATGGTACAGTTGGAAGTATAGATGAAGTAGCTGACAAATACGTACAATATAGTGCTGAAGGGGACGCTGCGATTACAGTAACACCAAAAGATCCAACTAAAGCGAAAGCTGAATTAGCGACTGCAAAAGCTGAATTAACACAAGCTGAGCAAAATTTAGCATCAGCACAAGCTGAGAAACAAAACGCTCAAAATACACTTGATGAACTTAACAAATATGTTCAACAAACACCACAAGCGAGAGAAAAGTTAAATGGCGCTAATAACGCACTAGCTATCGCTAACAGTACATTAACAGATAAACAAAACACATTAAATGTACTAACTAGTGTGAGAGCTGAACGCGAGGCGCTATTAAACAACGCTAAAACTGAATTACAAAACGAAACTCAAACATTAAACAACTTAAAAGCTGAGTTAGAAGTAAAACAAAACGAACTAAAAGACGCTCAAACACAATACGATAACGCTGTTTCAGTATTAAACGAAGCTAACGACGCACTATCTGAAGCAAAAACTACATTAACTAAAGAACAAGAAAAATATGATGCGTACGATACTAACATCGCTAAATTAGAAGAGGCACGTAAAGAAAAAGAAACTGCGGAAACTAACTTAGAGAACGCTCGTGCGTCACTAGAATCAACAAGTCAAGCATTAGTTGACGCTGAAACTAAATTACGAGAAGCGATTAACAAATATAACAAACTTAGTGAGTTATATGACCTTGAGCAAAGTCTAAAACTATCTACAAATGACGAAGGTGATATCTTTGGAGTTCCAAGAACAGCACCAACAGCTAAAGAATTACCAAAATATGATATTAACAAGTTGTTACAACAACTAAACAGCAGTATTGCTGTGGCAGGTGCAAATGCAACAATAGACGAAACTAAGAGTATAAGTAACAGTGATTACGGAGTAGACGCACAATCTGAAAGAAAATCACGAGTAAATAATACTAATAACAAAGTATTACCAAATACAGGGGATACTACAAAATCTGCTACTGTAATGGGAATAACTATTCTAGCATTAGCAGCAGGATTAGTAGGACGTAAGAGAAAGATATAATTTAATAGCTGATTACAACTATTAATTAATAAAATTACTTATGTAAAAAAGGGGAAGAATAATATGTCGATAGAAGATAAAACAAACATACCAGAACAAGATTATTTAACAAATGTAGATGACTACAAAAAACTTATAAAAAAAACTGTATTAAATGGTGTACGTGATAAAGATAGATACAAGAAAAATATAGATAATATTTCGTATAATCTTAAATATTTAGAGCTTTTAGATCAACAACTAAAAAGAAGGATAATATTAAATCGTGACTCAAAAGAACTAGTATTAGATGATGTTTTGAAAAAGAATATGTATAAAAACTTTGTTATTACATCTATGGAAATAATTAATGCAATACTATATTTAATATTTAAGGAAAAAGGGTTAGATAAAGAAGCAAAAACAACTCTATCCAATAAAATAAAGTATTTAGAAGAAACAGATTCTTTAGGGTTAAATTGTTATGATAAATTGCATAATTTAAGAAAGTATAGAAATAAAGTTCATATAATTATAGATAAATATGATCAAAATTCTAACGATGAAGAAAATGTATATGATACAGATTGGTTTACTTTTGATGATATTGTATATAAAGAAATGAAAACAGTTTTGAAGGATATACTTTTAAATAATACAGAAGATGACACACACGAAGAAACTCTATATTTTTTAGACTAATATAATATTTTTGTATAATATCTTAGATTATTAACTATATTTTTAAAGGAGGTTATGGTTAAATAATGAATCGGTATAATAGAGAAGAATTAATGGACATTTTCGGGTATAGCTTTCAAATTTTTAAAGCTGTAGACGATTTAGAAGCAGCAATTTTAAGAGTGCAGAATAATGCATCTAATAAAGTTATGAATAACTTTGAAAAAATTCGTTCTATATATAACAAAGGTCTTGCAGTTTTTATTGCATTTTGTATGCTATTAGGTCTTGTTCAAGGGGATTATAATGTAGGGATTATTCAAGTGGTTTTTACTTTTGCAATTATATACGGAATATTTTATTTATTATTTTCGCCTATTTTATTAATTTTTAATAAAATTTACAAACATTTTGCGAAAAAAGAATTTTTAAAAGCTGAGACAAATGATGAAGCTAATTCATATCGCCAAAAAGGAAGAGAACTATTAAATGATGAGCAATTTCTACAATATAAAAGAATAGTACCCCCAACATATTTTAATATGAATAATTTGTACCTTCTTTATAGTTATTTAGAAGATTTTAGAGCTGATAATTTTAAAGAAGCAGCAAATTTATTAGCAGAAGAACAACATCGTGATAATATTGAATATAATCAAAGAGTTATGAAAGAAAGTTTAGCTTCTATACAAAATAATGCACGATATCAATCTGTATTGCAGACAATTCAGTTACTAGAAACAAGAAAAATAAGAACATCCCTTGATGTGATGTTTAAATAAAGAAAATAATATGTAAATGTTATATTAATTATATAAAAATAAATATTTGGAGATTTATATTATCCTAAAAAAATTATTGCTTAAATACATTTACTTGTTTATTAGAAGTTTTATCTAATAATAGGTTTTAAAAATTTAATAACGCTAGTTGGAGGCAACTTAATAAAATTGATTTATTTGGCTGTATAATAAATGGCTGTATAATAAATACGGTGGGTGATAAAAATCACCTACCGCATTTATTTTTTATATAAAGCTAAATAAATTAGACCATATAATAAATACGTTTTATGAAGTAAATAGAAAAAATATTATTCAGCTAATTTTAGCTGTGTAATATTTTTTTTATGTTCATGTGGACAATATAGTGTTGCTCCATTATAGATTATAAAGTATGTCATTTTCCTAAGAGACCTCGGGAAATATTATCCATTTACATTCTATATAGCTTGATTTTCTTATGTTTTTAACGCTGTTTATTTGGGAAATATTTTTGACATTTGTTATATTATGTGATATGCTTGTTGATAGTAATATTTTATTATAAAGGGGTAACATAATGACAGAAACGGCTAAACCTTTTAGTAAGCTATATAATTTAACACATCGAGCAGAAAAAGTTGGTATTTCTGATGAAGATGTATTAAAAGAAATATTTGTAGATAAAATTGTTCCTAATAAATATCAACCTAGAAGAGAATTTGATGACGATAAAATTATAGAATTAGCGGAATCTATTCGCCAAAATGGGCTGTTGCAGTCTATAACGGTTAGAGAACTTGACAATGGTATGTACGAATTGATAGCTGGAGAAAGAAGACTTCGTGCACTAAGATATTTGCATGAAATTAAGACTAAAGCAATTGTAAAAGAATTAACCGACGAACAAATGGCAACACTAGCGTTAATAGAAAATATACAACGTGAAGAGTTGAGTCCTATAGAGGAAGCTAACGCTTATCAACAGTTATTAGAAATAAATAAAATTACCCAAGAAGAATTAGCAAAATCTCTTGGAAAGACACAGGCAACTGTCGCTAACAAAATACGTTTATTGAAATTATGTCCAAAAGTAATAGAAGCAATATCAAGCAAAAAAATTACCGAACGCCATGGACGTGCAATGGTGAAGTTAGAAAAAAATGTTCAAGAGAAGTTATTACAACAAATATTAACACAAAATCTGAACGTAACACAGACAGAAGAAAGAATTAACACATATTTAGATTTGAAAAATGTGAATAAAACAAGTGATATAGTTCATACGTATGATGCTCAAAAAGTTATAGCAAAATTGTTAAAAGAAATAACGAAACTAGAACAAGCGTATGATGTTGAATTTGAAAAAGAAGAAGAAGAGACTATGGAAGATGTAGTTCTTAATATTAAAATACCGAGATATAAATTAGAAAGGAAATAAAAATGAAAATATTAGCGATATGTAACCAAAAAGGTGGAGTTGGAAAAACAACAACAGCTATAAATTTAGCAGCCTCATTAGCAAATCTAAAAAATAAAGTATTAATAATAGATACAGATCCTCAAGCTAACGGTACTAGTGGTATAGGAATAGACAAAAATGAAATAAAAAAATCTATTTATAACGTGTTAGTAGATGAGTGTGACATTAATGAAGCGATAGTAAAAACAGGATATGACAATTTGGATATTGTGCCGTCAAGTATCGAATTAGCAGGAGCTGAAGTAGAGTTGGTTTCTGCTATAAGTAGGGAACAACGTATGAAAAATGCAATAGCAGAAATAAAAGAAACTTATGACTATATTATTATCGACTGCCCCCCATCTTTAGGGCTTATTACGCTGAACTCTCTTACAGCGGCAGATGGTGTAATTATTCCGGTACAAACTGAATATTATGCATTAGAAGGGCTTAGTCAATTAATGAATACATTTAATATCGTTCGTAAACATTTGAATGCTAATTTAGATATTTTCGGGGTATTATTGACAATGACAGATAGTCGTACAAATATCTCAAATCAAGTATCGGAAGAAGTTCGCAAACATTTTAAAGAAAAAGTTTTTGAAACTATAATATCTCGTACCGTCAGATTAAGTGAGGCTCCTAGTTTTGGAGAACCGATTATAGAATATGCGAAAAATTCTAAAGGTGCAAAACAATATATTGCATTAGCGAAAGAGGTGTTGGAACGTGAGTAGAAGTAAAGGATTAGGAAAAGGGCTTGATGCAATTTTTCAGACAGAAAATGTTGTTCGAGATAATGGCTCAGAGACAAAGGTTGTTAATATTAAATTAAGTGAGTTAAATAACAATCCATATCAACCTAGAAAAACTTTTCAAGAAGAAAAAATTAAAGAATTAGCAGAATCTATCGACAAAAACGGACTGTTACAACCTATAATCGTAAAAAAAGCAGTAAAAGGCTACTATATTGTTGCAGGAGAACGTCGTACGAGAGCATTTAAGTTGTTAGGTCGTGAAGAAATACCAGCGATAATAAAAGATTTTAGCGATGATGAAATGATGATTTTCGCTTTGTTAGAAAATTTACAAAGAGAAGATTTATCACCGTTAGAAGAAGCTGCTAGTTATAAAAAATTAATGGAAAGTATGAATTTAAAACAAGAAGAGTTAGCAGTAAAATTAGGTAAGAGTAGACCTTATATAGCGAACAGCTTACGCCTATTAAAGTTACCGCTTGATATAAAAGATTTATTAACAGAAGGAAAAATTTCTGCAGGTCACGCAAGAACTCTATTATCGATAAAAAACAAAAAAGATATGATAGCAACATGTCATAAAGTTATAAAAGAACAGTGGTCGGTTAGAACATTAGAAAATTATATAGCTAACCAAGAGAGACCGACGACTAAGAAAGTAGTAGCAAAAGATATTTTTATAGAAGAACAAGAAACTTTGCTGAAAAAACGTCTTGGTACTACTGTACACATTAAACAAAATAAAAACCAAAAAGGAAAAATAGAAATAGAGTTTAGTAATAATGAAGAATTTGAGCGTATTGTTGCTCTTTTTGGGAAATAGTATATGATAGAAAAAATTAAAAGTACATTATTTAATACAACTACGTACGACATTATTTTAGATAAAATATTAACGCTTGTTATTATATTTTTAGTAGCTACAGTAGCGATAAAAGTAATACTAAAAATTATCGAATATGCTATTAATACAAGTAGACGAGCTAACGAAAAATTAGGAATAAAAACTAATAACAAAAGAACAGATACAATTCATAAACTTATAAGAAGTATAGTTAGATATGTAGTATACTTTATAGTAATAATACAAATATTGTCGTTATTCGGTGTAAACACCACGGGAATATTAGCTAGTGCGGGGCTTGTCAGTGTGGCAATCGGTTTTGGAGCGCAAAGTCTTGTAAAAGATATAATCACCGGTTTTTTTATAGTACTAGAAAATCAATTTGATGTAGGAGATTATGTAAAAATATACAACCAGACTGCATTTATAGCAGAAGGGCACGTATTATCATTAGGATTACGCTCTACGAAGATCCAATCATTAAATGGAGAAGTATACTTTATTCCTAATAGTAGCATAAATCAAGTAGTAAATCATTCTCAAAATTTCAATTTAGCAAAAATCTCTGTTACAATTATGATAAATGGTAATATAGGTTCACTAGAAGAAGAAATAAATAATTTATTATTAACATTAAATAGTAGAGATGATTATATTAAATATTTTTACAAAAAAGAGAAACTAAAGATTAACGCTATTACAGAGATTTCTGACGATATGGCTACGGTAGATATTGTAGTGAAATGTCAATTATCAAAACAAGCAGCAATAGAAACGTTACTTAGAAAAGACTTTTATGACGAATTTAAATCGAGAATAAGACATAAGGAGAATTAATTATGGAATACTCATTAAATGATATAATCGAAATGAAGAAACAACATCCTTGTGGAACAAATAGATGGCAAATTACACGAATGGGTGCAGATATAAAAATAAAATGTTTGAAGTGTGATAATAATATAATGATGCCACGCCGAGAGTTTAATAAAAAAATAAAAAAAGTTATAGAGAAATCGACAAAATAAAATTATAATAATTCATACCTTAACCGATAAGTAGGACTGTTATAAAATTATTTAAGCAGACCGTATTAGTGGTTTTTAATGCTATTAAGCATTATTTATGTTATAATGTTATTTGTTGAAAATAGAATTAGTAAATAGGAGGATATTATTAATGGCATTAACAGCCGGAATAGTAGGATTACCAAACGTAGGAAAAAGTACATTATTTAACGCAATTACAAAAGCAGGAGCATTAGCAGCTAACTATCCATTTGCAACGATAGATCCGAATGTAGGGATTGTTGAAGTTCCAGATCACAGACTTAATAAATTAACAGAACTTGTTACTCCGAAAAAAACAGTACCGACATCATTTGAATTTACAGATATAGCAGGTATTGTAAAAGGTGCATCAAAAGGAGAAGGTTTAGGAAATAAATTTTTAAGCCATATTCGTGAGGTGGATGCAATTTGTCAAGTAGTTCGTTGTTTTGAAGATGAGAATATTACACACGTTGCAGGAGGAGTAGATCCGATTTATGATATCGAAGTAATTAATTTAGAATTAATTCTTGCCGATTTAGAAAGTGTAGAAAAACGTATAGGACGTGTAGAAAAACAAGCAAAACAAAAAGACAAAGATGCGTTAGCAGAATTTGAAGTTTTGACAAAAGTACGTGATATTTTAAAAGAAGAAAAACCAGCAAGGTTGTTAGAATTTGATAAAGAAGAAGCAAAGATTGCTAAAAATTTACATTTATTAACTTTGAAACCTATGCTTTATGTAGCTAACGTAAGTGAGGATGACTTGTTAGATATTGATAATAATGAACTTGTAGCAAAAGTACGTGATTTTGCAAGCTCTGAAGGTAGCGAAGTAATAGTAATTTGTGCAAAAATCGAAGAAGAAATGGCTTCGCTAGAAGATGAAGAAAAAGCTATGTTCCTTGAAGAGTTAGGCATAGAAGAAAGTGGTCTTGATAAGTTAATAAAAGCAAGTTATAGTTTATTAGGATTAGCAACATACTTTACGGCAGGGGTTCAAGAAGTTCGTGCATGGACTTTCCGTAAAGGTATGTTAGCTCCAGAATGTGCAGGAATTATTCACTCAGATTTTGAACGTGGATTTATTCGTGCAGAAACTGTAAGTTACGATGACTTACTAGAGCATGGAAGTATGGTCAAAGCTAAAGAAGCAGGTAAAGTTCGCCTTGAAGGAAAAGAGTACGAAGTTAAAGATGGCGACATTATGCTATTCAGATTCAATGTTTAAAAAATGCAAATATTTGCAAATTAATGAAAGCTGTAGTATAATTAATATATCAATAAAAGTATTAAAGTAATAATTTGTAAGACCGGTATAAGTTTGTAAGTGCACGAAACATTTATTTTATTTATTATCAGAAAGACAAAAGTTATATTAAGCAAATATTGATAATAAAATAAAATTTAAGGAGACCGAGCATATGCAACAAGGTACAGTAAAATGGTTTAACGAAGAAAAAGGATTCGGATTTATCGCAGTAGAAGGTGGGAAAGATGTATTTGTACATTTTTCAGCTATTAAAAAAGATGGATTCAAAAGCTTAAAAGAAGGGGACAAAGTTGAGTTTTCTGTTGAAGAAGGAAACCGTGGTCCTCAAGCTGCAGAAGTAGTAGTTCTTTAATAGTAATTTTAAATTTTTTAAGAGTAGAGAATTTTTCTCTACTCTTTTTTGCTGTATAATAAATACGGTTGTTAAATATAGAGTGTAACATTCTTATGTATCGGTTAGCCGTTGAGTAATAATGTTTTTTATTTTAATAACATTATTGGACAGAGATACTCTTTTTTAGGTTCTACCTCAAATACAGCTATTGAAAAATGATATAAATTTTATGTAGTAAAGTTAAGATGTGCAATATTTTGTCCTAGTTTATTTTCTATATTATCTTATTAATTAATCTCCTATGCGTATTAAGTATTTTTAGTACTAGGTAA
>CAMEOL010000017.1 GCA_945929765.1 uncultured Gemella sp. | reverse complement strand
ACTCCACATCAAACCAGTGTACATCTCCATTAAATACTAATAAAGGTTCAGTCTTTTCATCACTAGCTAACTTTATTATTTCTTGCATAGCTATATGATTACCATATAGCCCACCAATAATATAAATTACTTTCTTATCTGTATTATAAATATTCTCGATCCAATTTTTCGATAATAAATAATCTAGAGAACAATTTCGACCTTTTGTCATTATTTATTACCTTTTGTGAAAAAACTTGGAATTATATAACCTAAAGTACACAGTATTAAACCGTAAACATTAACACCTAGTGTTAAAGCATTTTTACCTGTTCCTATTCCCCAAGACGCAGGGATACTTCCAGCAGCTAACATTACTCCTAAAATTATACCTATCCAGAAACTAATATGGAATCCTAGTTTTGTTGGTTTAAAAATACCGTGTAATAAAAATATTGGTGCTAAACCTATAACCATAGTTCCACTAATTGTAGTTGCTTTTAAAATATCCGTTCCCATTATCATCGGCAAATTACCAATTAAAGCGAATGCTATCATAACAAAAATTGCTATTTTCTTAGCATTTTTTGGAGTTTTCTTCCCTGAAAGTTCCGGTAATTCTTTCGCTGTTAATTTTCCTAAACTCGAGAAAGTAGAATCTAGTGTTGAACCTGCTGCTGACACCATTACAATTACCATAGCAAAATATCCTGCAACACCTAATGTTTGTCCTAAAGCTGCGGGTACGTTACTTGATGCTTTCATACCAGTTAAGTTAGCATGAATACCGATAAAACTAAATATTAAAATCGCTAAAAACCCTAATAATCCAGAAATAATAAATGCTTTTAGCATAGTTTTTTCTTCCGTAATAAATCCTCTATCAGTCAAAACAGGATCGTGGAATCCATAACTTAATATTTGTAGTGTACTTACTAACAACATATCTACACCTGCATCTAGTGCCCAATTACCAGCTGTAAAGAATTCTGTAATGTTATGTTTAGGTAAAATTAGTATTATTACCCAACCTACAAAGAAAATAAATATTAACGCTTGAATAACATCAGTTACTATCGAACTACGTAGTCCGCCCAAAATAGAATAAACTAAAGTAATAACCGTAAAAATTATCGCTGACCAAATAAATGCTTTACTTCCAGAAGCACCATAGTAACCACCAACAACAGATGTATTACTCCAAACTTCATTAAACAGACGAATAAGAATAGCGGCAGAAAATGCTACAGCGGCAAATTTACCATAATGCGTAGTTAAGAAACTAACTAGTCCTTTAGCTTCATACTTTCTACGTAAACGATAAATCGCAAAACCTGTTAAAGGAATACATAACCAATATACTGCATATGCCAAACCACCAACAAACCCATACTGCGCACCTAAATTGGCTGCGTTAGTTACCGACTTAGCAAAAATCCAACTAATAAAAATACTTAACATTAACATCATATGTGTTGGTTTTTCTCCGGTATTACTCTCACCTTCAAAAAAACCTTTATCTGTTACTTTTTTCGGAGATAGTACGAACATAATAATTCCATAAACTACTAAAAATCCCCAAAATAAATATCCTGTGTAATCTGACATAAAATTTCTCCTATTCAATTAAAATTACCCTACTAATTTTATCGCTACACAAACTATATTATACAAAATAACAATATACATTTCAATACACTATATATAACACAAATATAACGAAATTTCGTATTTCTATTAGTACAAATAACAAAATTATATGTGGAATATTAATTTCTTCTATTTTCTTTTTATTCTATTCCATTTTTTTGAAAAATTATGATATAATTAATAGCATTGTAAAGGAGAATTACTATTTTATGAAATTACTTTATTCAAGAAATTTTTCTGGAATTGCAACACTAGTAATATGTATTATTATTTTTTGTTTTTCAGCACAAAACGGAGAGCAATCTAGTGCTGTAGCAAGTAATATCCTCATTAGAAAAATAGGACACTTCTCAGAGTATGCTACTTTAGGATTTTTTGTTTACTGTTTTTTTAACAATTTTTTATTTTTTAAAAAATCAGAAATTTTTCACAAATTATCCTGCTTAATTTTTGTTATCTTTTATGCCTCTACCGATGAATTTCATCAGCTATTCGTACCTGGAAGAAGTGGTAACATACTAGACATCATTATCGATAGTTTTGGTGGCCTATTTGGTATAATACTTTCTTATTTTATTCTGAAATTAATTTCAAAATAAAAGGCTACAGAATTATATCTTAAAAAATTTTATTTGCAATAAATTTAAAAATATAATACAATATTATAGGTAATATAAACAAATATTTATAAGGAGAATATTCATGTTGAAAGCACTTATCGTAGAAGATGATAAGCTACTAGCTTCATCTTTAAAAAAATATATATCTGAAAAATTCATTTCTGATACATGTAGTAATGGAATTGAAGCATTAGAAAAAATAGAAAAAGAATCTTATGATCTTATAATTGCCGATAGCATTTTGCCAAAATTAAACGCCATTGGAATTATTAACGAACTAAAAAATAAAGGTCTAGTTATCCCAATAGTAGTACTGGCATTTATCGAGTGTCCTGATGATAAAGCACTAGTTATGGAATATCCTATGGCTGAATACTTCATCAAATCTCATAGCGAAGAAAGTTTCTTAATCGCAGTTGATAACCTATTACAAAGATTCAACAATAAACAAGATAGTTCATTAATAACATACAAAAATTTAACAGTAGATTTGAAAAACGAAACAGCTATTTTTGATGGCATTGTTTTGGAAAATATTAAAGGAAAATATTTAGATTTACTATACTTCTTTGTCTTAAACAATAATATCATATTAAAAAAAGAAGAAATATTTGATCGAGTTTGGGGAGTTAATTCAGAAACTACAATTAATGCTATTGAAGTTTATATTTCTGGACTTCGTAAAGAATTAAAGAAAGTTGGTTGTGATAAATATTTAAAAACTATCCGTGGAATAGGATATTCACTAACCTAATATGAAAAAAGAATTTGATTACCCTATTGATTATTCTTTATATAGTATAGAAGAAATTACAACTATTATAAGCTTTCTGGACACTGTAGAAGAATGTTACTCTAAAGGAGTAGCATTAGAACATTACAAAAATTCTTATAAAAACTTTAAAGAAATAGTAAGATCTAAATCAGAAGAAAATAATATGTTAAAACAATTCAAAGAACTTTCTGGTTGTGACGGTTACTTAACTACAAAAGAAATGAAAAAAGAAGTTGCTAGAATTAGGATAAAATCCTAATCTAGCAACTTTTTAATTTCATCAATACTTCTAACTTCATAAGTAGGAGTAATATCATATTTTTTTTCGATATTTTTATAATTACACCAAATGGTATCTATACCGAAATTAACTCCTCCACCTATATCAGCAAACAAATTGTCTCCTATCATCACACTATTTTCCTTTATAAATCCTGGAATATGTTTTTCGATAAATTCAAAAAATTTTACATCTGGTTTTTGATAACCTATTTCCTCGGAAATGAAAATTTCATCAAAATATTTAGTAATAGCTGCATTTTTTAATCTATTTTTTTGAATAGAAGTTAAGCCGTTAGTAGCTGCATATATTTTATACTTCTTGCTAAGTGTATCTAATAATTCAATAGCTCCTTCTAAGTGCTTACCTTGTTCTCCCAACAATTGTTCATACCTACTAGCTAACATTTTGCCATCAACTTCTAATCCAAAATTAGAGAATAATATTTTAAACCTATTGTTAACGAGATAATCTCTCGTAATTTTCTTTTCATCTAATTGATGCCACAGATCCTTGTTCATAGGAGAATAGTATTGTTTGTAAAGTTCAATATCATCTACTCCCTGCTCTTCTAGTAATTTTGTTAGTGCTGTATCTTCTGCCAAATCGAAATCTAGTAACGTGTTGTCTAAATCAAATAATAAAAATTTATACTTCATCTTTGCTCCCAGTATTTATTTCCTTTATAACCTCTGCCAACAATTCATATGACTTGTGTTGTGCTTCTTCATCATAAATATACGAATTTACTATTAACTCATCAAATTCTACACGATTACGTAACTCTTCAATTTGTTTCTTTACCGTATCTTTATCACCTATGAAACTAATACGTGTCATTTCACGTACTACTCGTCGTTCTTGATTAATTATATCTTTATTTTGGAACGCAATAGGTCCAAAATGTGGAACTTTGTGAGTCTTAATATAATTATCCCATATTTCTTCTTCATTTTCTACCGGTGGAAGTAGTCCTTTTGATTTCCCCGTAACGATATTTAAAAATGATTGAATTTGTGTTGTAGATAATTTTTTTGCTTCTTCATTACTATTTGCGACAATTGCATTAGCTCCCAAAATAACATAAGGGCCATCTAAATATTCCGAAGGTCTAAACTTGCTTCTATAAATTGAAATTGCTTCTTCCATTAAAGTGGGAGCAAAATGTGCAGCAAAGCTATAAGGCAACCCTAACCTTGCTGCCAAATAAGCCGAGTCTGTACTAGAACCTAGGATATATATTGGTACATTTCTCCCTGGAGCCGGATATGCTTGAACAGGATTAATCCCCTCAAAATAACCTTGTAACTCTTCTAAATCTTCAGGAAAATGAGGATCAGGATCATCATTTCTTCTAATAGCACGTGCAGTATACATATCCGTTCCCGGTGCTCTTCCTAATCCTAAATCTACTCTGTTAGGATACAAAACATCTAACGTTCCGAATTGTTCTGCAATTATAAATGGACTATGATTTGGTAACATAATACCACCAGATCCTACTTTTATTGTTTTTGTATTCGCTAAAGCGTGCTGAATAATTAATTGCGTTGCACTAGAAGCTATTGATGGTGTGTTATGATGTTCTGCTATCCAATATCTATAATAACCTAAAGATTCTACTTTTTTAGCCAAACGAATCATCGCTTCTAATGCTTCTTTATAACTTTGTCCTTCTCTTAGAGGAACTAAATCCAAAACTGATACTTTCATAATAACTCCTTACAAATTAATAAATCGTTAAATTAATATTTGACTTGTCAATTAACAATATTTTACACATTTATTCTTGATTTGTCAAAAGTACAGTTTCCATTTATTTTAAAATTTATAACCCTTAATTATTACATCTTTAATTATCTATTTCTTACTACTAAAATGATAGCTAATACATCATTTTAGTAGATCTATTTTGAACATTACGGTCCAATATGATTATAGTGTCATCTGTTTTTATGGCTGAAAAAATCACTTATTTTTCTTACGTGAGCGCTGTGAGTTGCAAATCATATCGTTCGGTAACATTATTGATAAATACTATAAAAGTTACAGCGTAAGAATAATAATATTTTTTCTATAACTCCTGTCCTCAAGAAAATAGATGAAACTTTTATTATTATATATCTTTTAAATTAAATCTTTTTCTAAAATACCAAAACTAAACTTTGCTCCGGGACGTTCTATTTTCTTAAATTTATACTTCTCAAAGACAGTATCAGAATTGTGTGCCTTAATTATTATTTTTTTCTTGGCAACACGTCTAATCTCCGCAAATAATTCATCAGTTAAAACACTTCTATTAGCCAGATTTTCTATAGGTGATAAATTGTCAGATCCTTTTATCTTCCTATTAAACATCGGATCTAAGTAAATAACATCGTACTCATCGTTTAAACAGTTCTTCAAAAACTGTAAATTATCGACATTATAAGTCGTTATTCTTCTCATAGCATCATTTACCGCTTCATTTTTTGTATCATAATTTTTTAATCCGGTTGATACTATATAATGGATAATTTCGTTTGATTCTAAAGCTGTAATATTATGGCCAAAATAGCTCAGGACAACACTATCTCGTGCTAGTCCCATAGTTATATCAAGAACTTTCTGGTTTTTTTCTTCTATCAATTCAATTAGTGGTTCATTATTATTTTTTATGCGGACCATAGCCGTATCTAAATGAAAAAACAATTTTTCTTTTTTTTCGTTTACATATACTAATTCATTACTATAAACAATTAGTACATTACTAAATTTAATTATTAAGTAATTTATAGTCATTTTTTGTCTGGTAACGTAAGGAACATGAAGTTTTTCTGCTATCTTCTCTGCTTTTTCTATTAATTTATCATTAACTTTTACGTTTGTAGTTACTACAAAATTTTTCATTTTTTCTCCTTTAATAACGTATTTTCAACAAAATATTATAACATTTTAGTGCACATCAAAACTAGCAAATAATTATTTTTTTATTCTGTTATCTACTCCGTATTGATAAGCAATACCTAAATTTTCTCGCAAAGTAGTCCCTTCATAGTCTTTATGAAAAACACCACGCTCTTGAAGTATAGGAACAACTTCATCTACAAAACGAGGCAAATCTACATCATAAACATCTGGCATTACCCAAAAACCATCAGCTCCTCCACCTTCAACCCAAGATATCATATATTCTGCTATATCTTGAGCTGTTCCTACTGCTGTAGGATGATAATCTATAACTGAATGATGAACTATTTCTCTTAAAGTCCAGCCTTCTCTTGCAACCTTAATAACATTTTCTAGACGTGGATCACTATACAAATTAACTTTCACAGAATCTAAAATTTCAGAAGAAATAGGTTTATCTATATCTGCTGGCGTAAACTGAACACCCAAAACATAACTTATATGTGCTATTCGTTGGAATAGAGTCTTACTATCCATAAAGCTAGCATGACGATCAAGTGCTGCTTTCTTACTATCTCCTAACAACGGTATTAATCCTGCTATAAATTTAATATCATCAGGATTTCTTCCATTATCTATCGCTGCTTGGCGAAGTGCGTTACGCATTACCTTTCCTTGTTCTATTGTCCATACTTCTCCAACAAAAACATCAGCATATTTTCCGGCATAAGCTATACTATTTTCTGATCCACCAGAATGAAAAATTACCGGTTGGCCTTGTTTTGATGGTGGTATAGGTAAAGTACCTGAAGTTTCAATATAGTCTCCCTTAATATCAACTGACTTAACTTTCGAATAATCAGCAAATTCTCTAGTCGCATGATTTAATTTCAATGCATCCTCGCTCCAACTAGCCCATAGTTCTTGTACCGCTTCAGTAAATTCATTTGCCTTAGCATAACGATCAAAACTAGGAGATAAATTTACACCATATGCTTGAGCACTAGTTCCATTAGCTCCCGTAACAGCATTCCAAGCTACCCTACCTTTAGTTAAAGAATCGAGAGTCTTAAATTGTCTTGCTAATTCGTATGGATTTGACCAAGATATCGCTCTAGTTATTCCCATACCTATTCGTGATGTATTATGTCCTAAAATTGTTGCAATTAATAGTGGATCTAGTCCCATAGTTTGCATATCACTGTTATCATTACCTTTAATTGCTGGAAAATCACCAAAAAACATAAATTGAAATTTTCCTTTTTCTGCCAACTGAGCTGCTCTAATATCTATTGAAATATCCGGGTATTCTTTTAAATTCACTTTTGGATCTAACCAAGATTTAAAATTCAGGCCTGCTGCGCCAAACATAGCTAGTCCTATTAACATTTGTTTTTTATTTGTTGTATTTGTATTACTATTTGTCATTTGATTTCTCCGATTAATTTTGCTATACTCCTAATATTACATGTGTAATTTAAAAGTGTCAAATTACACTTTCATACCATCTGTCACTTGTATGACAAAAAAGAAAGGATTGTCATGTTAAAATCTGATTTGCGATTTAAAAAAACAGAAAAAGCACTGAAAGATGCTTTTTTGGATCTCTTATTAACAACCGAAATATCTAAATTATCTGTAAAAACAATATGTGAAAAAGCACAAATCTCTAGAAATGCTTTTTATCAGCATTACGAAACTAAAGAGCATCTCTATCAATCTATACAAATAGAAATTTTACTAGCTATTGAAGATGCGTGTAAACCTGTTGTTGATAATATTGAAAATATAACAATTTCTGAACGCCGTCAATATTTAGACAATATATTAACAGCCGTAGATAATAATCGAGATAAAATTCATAAACTTTTAATAAGCCAACCGGCTCACTTCTCTATGGCTTTTCGAGATATGCTCATCAAATCTATTAGTAAGCCAAATGAAACATTCGCTACTAAAGTCAGTATGGCTTATATTCATATTTTTTCTGGAGCAATTTCGACATTTATATCTTATTGGTTATTAGAAACTGAATTGTCTCTTTTAGAAGCTCAAGAACAACTATTTGATATTTTAGAAAACTTAGGGGATCATAATACACTCTAATAATATTAAATACTTAACCGATATTTAATATTATACAAAACGAATATATATCGCTAAAGAAATTTGAGCTGACCAAGTAAAAACATATTAAAAGAAATTTTAAAAAATTATAGTGTTGCTTTTAAAATTTGTTTAAAAATATTTAGTTTTTGGCTCAGCTCATATCGCTATTAATTATCTCTTTTTCTGTTATTACTATATCAACTTTTTTGTCGTGTTGCTCTGTTGGTAAAGCATCTATTAGTACATCACTATAACAAACTCCTACTTTGTAGCTACCAAAACTATTAGAAAAATATCTGTCATAATACCCTTTCCCATATCCTAGTCTATTTCCTTTTTTATCAAAAGCAACTCCCGGCGTAATTACTAGATCTACATCACCTTCATAATATTCATTCGTCTGAGGTTCCAAAACTCCAAAATTACTTTTTTGTAATATTGTTTTTTCGGTAAATTTAAGGAGATACATTTCTTTTCCTACTATCTTTGGAATGTAGAAATCCTTTATGTTCCAATATTTTTTTATAAATTTTAACGTTGCTACTTCTGTCCCAAAATTCAAATACACAAAAATTTTCTTCGCATTTTTGAACTCTTGACATCTCTCTAATTTTTCAAAAATACTTTTTGATTTCTCTTGTATTTCACGTGAAGAAAGACTATCTCTCTTTAATAAAATATTTTTTCTCAATATACTTTTCTCACTCACTTTTACAACACCTCTTTAACAAAGAAGCACTCATAAATTGATAACAAAATCAAATTTATAAGCACTTCTAGCATAATTATTTTATTATAAATAATAATTTTTATTTTAATCTATCTTCTAATTCTTTTCGTAATTCTTCGAATCCAGGTTTGCCTAATAAAGCGAACATATTTTTCTTATATGCTTCTACACCCGGCTGATCAAATGGATTTAAACCTTGTAAGTATCCAGAAATTGCTACTGCTTTTTCGAAGAAATATACTAAATATCCGAACGTATATTCTGACATATCTGGTAATTCTACTACAAAATTAGGAACACCTCCGTCAGTATGTGCAAGTAATGTACCCTCGAATGCTTTCGTATTTACAAAGTCCATAGTTTGACCTGCAAGATAATTAAGACCATCTAAGTCTGTTTCTTCTTTTTTAATTTCTATATCTAAGTTAGGTTGTTTAACTTTTAAAACTGTTTCGAATAATATTCTACGTCCTTCTTGAACATATTGTCCCATTGAGTGTAAATCTGTCGAGAAGCAAACACTAGACGGATATAGAGCTTTACCATCTTTTCCTTCTGATTCTCCGTAAAGTTGCTTCCACCACTCATTAAAGTATACCATAGAAGGTTCGTAAGAAACTAATATTTCTATTAATTTTCCTTTTTGTTGCAAGATATTACGCATTACTGCATATTGATAAGCTATATTTTTTGATAAATCAGGAGTTGCAAAGTCTTCTTGAGCTTGTTTTGCTCCTAACATCATTTTATCGATATCTACACCACTAACTGCTATCGGCAATAGTCCTACCGCTGTTAAAACTGTAAAACGTCCACCTACATCATCAGGTACAACGAAAGATTCGTATCCTTCACTGTCAGCTAAAGTTTTTAATGCTCCTCTAGCTTTATCTGTAGTTGCATAGATTCTTGATTTTGCTTCTTCTTTTCCATATTTTTCTTCTAATAAGTCTTTGAAAACACGGAATGCAATAGCAGGTTCTGTAGTAGTTCCAGATTTAGAAATTACATTGATAGAAAAGTCTTTTCCTGTTGTTTTTAAATAATTTACTAATTGTTGCGTATACGTAGACGATATAGTATGTCCCGCAAAGAAAATTTGTGGTTTTTTTCTATCTTTTTCGTAAAAGTTATAAAAACTATCATTTAACATTTCTATAGCTGCTCTCGCTCCAAGATATGAACCACCGATTCCGATAACCACAAGTACGTCAGAGTCGTTTTGAATTTTTTCGCTAGCTTTTTTTATTCTTATAAATTCTTCTTTGTCGTAGTTTGTTGGTAAATCTAACCATCCTACATAGTCGTTTCCTTGACCAGTTTTGTTGTGTAATTGTTCGTGGGCTACTTTTACATAGTCAGCCATGTTTTTTACTTCTTGTTCTGAAAAGAAGTTCAATGCTTTTGAATAATCAAATGATAAATGCATTAGCTCTCTCCTTGTTTTTTTATATTAATCTATTGTATATCATTTATTTTGTAATGTAAAGTGCAAAAATATGCTAGTTAAACTTAATGTAAAATAATGGTTCTATCTAGTTTGAAATTATTCATAAAACCGATATTACGGTTCTACGTTAGAAAATAAAATCAGTATTCGAAGATGCTTATTCTTACAATTTTTACTTCACATATTCTCCATAGAAAAAGAAACTCGTAAATTAAATTCCAAAGAAATTTATCTTTTGAGTTTCTCCTCATCTAAAAATCATCTTATGCTATATTTTAATCACGGTTATAAATAATTGTTGATTTATCTTCAAGAATATATTCATAAATTAATTCTGATACTTTATCCGTATTGTGACGAACTACGTTACCTTCAATTTTTATTACGTCTTCATCACTACTAATAGTAATTCCCATAGATCTTACTTCTTCTTCATCTAATTCTACTATGTCTTGTAATGCTTCTCTATAATGACGCAATGTGTTCTCATCTATACTTTTTGCATTAGCTATCACTAGATCGAATATATTGTCAATTTTCATATGTTTGTTTATTGCTTTTATATGATCTGACACTTTATAATTATCAGTTTCTCCATGTTGCGTCATAACGTTTGATACATAGATTTTCTTTGCACTACTTTTTATTATAGCATCTGAAATACCGTTAATAACTAGGTTGGGAATTATTGATGTATATAAACTTCCAGGACCCATAACTATATAATCAGCTTCTGATATAGCATCTAATACATATTGTGTAGGCATTACGGTTCTAGGCGTTATATA
>CAMEOL010000016.1 GCA_945929765.1 uncultured Gemella sp. | reverse complement strand
AAAACAATCAAGGTGTTGCGTACACAGAAGATGGAACTATGATAGTTGTAGAAAATGGTAAGAAATTTGTAGGTAAAGATATTGAGGTGGAAGTCCAAAGTGTTCTTCAAACTTCATCAGGAAGAATCATATTTACAAAAATAATATAGTTGCAAATAGTATTAATATGTGTTACTATAATTGTTATGTGGATAAATAAGTAGGAGGAATTGTATGCATACTTTTTTAATGACATTAGCTATAGTTAGTAGTGTTTTAATTATTTTAGTTGTAATGCTACAAGAAAGTAAATCTGGTGGATTATCAGGTCTTACAGGAGGAGCTGAAGAATTATTTGGAAAACAAAAAGTTAGAGGAGCAGAATTAGTATTACAAAGAATAACAGTATTTTTAGGAATTGTATTTTTTGTTTCGCTATTATGTCTAACTTGGTTTAACATCTAAAAAATATATGTATATGACCCAAGATGCCCGTCATTTTGGGTCTGTTTTATTATTATTTAGGAGGTAATAATGACAGATAGTATTTTGAAATTATTTGAAACGAAAAAAGTTTTAAGTATAGAAGAAATAAAAGAGCAGTTGGAAGTTGTTGATTCTCGAGATTTTGTCGAATTAATAAAAAATGTCGAAAAATTAACGAGAAACTACATATTAGTACAGTTAAAGAATGAAAAGTTTCTTTATGTAGCTGATGAAGAATTATTTTTTGAAGGAATAATTAGAGTTAATAATTCAGGATTTGCATTTGTTTATGTGGATAGGATCGAATCTGAAATATATATCCCGAAAGGATTCTCTAAAGGGGCAATGACGGGGGATAAAGTTAAAGTCAGGGTTGAGGATATTTTTGTAAAAGAAAAAAATATAGAAGGAATAGTAGTAGCCATTTTAGAAAGAAATACAAAATATACAGTGGGAACTTTAATAAAAGCAAGATTATTTTCTCATGTAAAAAGTGATGACAAAAATATCGAAAAATATATTAAAGTAAAAAATAATATAAAGCATTTGGTAGATGGCTCAAAAGTAATTGTAGAAATAACAGACTATGCAAAAGCAAGTTTTGATGAACATCAAGGAATAGTAATTAAATCTATAGGCCACAAAGATGATCCTGGTGTGGATATTTTGTCTACAGCTTACAAACATCAAATACCGCTTGATTTTTCTGATGATGTAGAAAAAGAGTTGGAAAAAATAGAAGATGAAATACATATGGATCCTAGATACAAAGATTGTACGGAAGAACTTGTTGTAACGATAGATGGCGATGATTCTAAAGATCTAGACGATGCTATTTCTGTCGTAAAAACAAAAAAAGGATATCGATTAAAAGTTTTTATAGCGGATGTTAGTCGATATGTAAAAGAAGGAAGTGAGCTTGACAAGAATGCTATCGAAAGAGGGTGTAGTGTCTATTTAGTAGATAGAGTTATTCCTATGTTGCCAAGGAAGTTATCTAACAATATTTGTTCGCTAAATCCAGATGTATTAAGGTATACGATTTGTTGTGATATTAATTTTGAAGATAGTGGAGAAGTGATTGATTATGATATATATCCGGCAATAATAAAATCAAAAGGTAGATTAACTTATCAAAAGGTAAATTTATTGTTTGAGAATAATGAAGAAATAGTTGCCGAGTACAGAGATTATGCGAAAATGTTGAATTATTCTCTAGAGTTATCTCTAAAAATTAGAAAAATAAGAGAACAACGAGGAGCAATAGATTTTAATAAAGCAGAATCAAAAGTGTTAGTTGATAATAACGGTGATGTGGTAGATATAGTTTTGCGTGAAAGAGGGTTGGCAGAAAAGTTAATAGAAGATTTTATGCTAAGTGCAAATGAGGTTGTTGCTGAGCATTTTTATTGGTTAGAAACGCCATTTATTTATCGTGTACACGAAGAGCCGAAAATAGATAAACTTCGACAGTTTTTTGAATTGGCAGCTAGTTTTGGCTACAGAAGCAAAGGAAAGATAGAAGAAATTGAACCTTATGTTTTGGCTAATATGATGAAGACTTTTAAAGATTCACAAGTAGAAGGTATGTTATCTACTATTCTTTTAAGAACTATGAATCAAGCTCGCTATTCAAGTATAAATATGGGACATTTTGCTTTATCGGCTAAATATTATACACATTTTACTTCTCCTATTCGTAGATATCCAGACTTATTAGTACATAGAATGATTAGAAGTTACTTATTTGAAGGAGACTTAAGTTTAGAAAATAAAGAACACTTTGAAAGTATTTTACCTGATTTGGCAGAGAGTTCTTCACTATGTGAAAAAAGAGCCGTAGAGTGTGAAAGAGAAGTAGACCAAATAAAGAAATGTGAATATATGTTAAAATATCAAGAGAAAACTTTTGAAGGAATAGTGTCTTCAGTAACTAGATTCGGAGTATTTGTAACTTTACCTAATATGATAGAAGGATTATGTCACATTAAATCTATGAATGACGATTACTATACATTTGACGAAAAAAATATTATTTTGATCGGAAGAAGAACTAAAAATATTTATAGAATAGGGGATAGTGTAGTGGTGAAAGTTGCTAACGTAGATATAGAAAATCAAGAAATTGACTTTAAAATATTAAAACATAAAGGTATAATAGATACAGATAATAAAAATAAAAGAAAATTAAGGAAGAAGAGATAATTATGGCAGAAGTTAGAGTAATTGCTAATAATAAAAAAGCGAATCATGATTATTTTATAGAAGAAACTTACGAAGCGGGTCTAGTTTTGACTGGGACAGAAATAAAGTCGATAAGAAGAGGTAAAATTAATTTAAAAGATTCTTATTGTCAGACTAGAAGAGGAGAAGTATTTGTTTATAATATGCACATATCTCACTTTGAAGAGGGGAATAGATTTAACCATGAACCGCTTAGAGTAAGAAAGTTATTGTTAAAGAAAAAACAGATATCTTTATTGAGTGAGCAACAAAAAAACACAGGTATAAGTGTCATCCCGTTAAAGTTATATATAAAAAATGGTTACGCTAAACTTTTAATAGGTATAGCAAAAGGGAAGAAAAATTACGATAAACGAAATACGTTGAAGCAAAAAGAAGCGACTAAAGAAATTAATAGAGTACTAAAAGAAAAACAGAGATATTAAATATAATATAACACATATAATATAGAAAATACGACTATTGAACGTTAAGTTAAAAATGTCGTATTTTTTATTATATATAAGAAAATATAGTATAGTTATAGAATCGTTGTCAAATCAATGATGTAAACACTTTACTACGGTATAGGTATAGTGTATAATTAAAGTTGTAAAGATAAATTTAATCCAATAAAATAAGGAGGGAGAAAAAATGGATAAATTTACACAGATATTAACACCGGTAGGAGACAGTATATATTTATCAGCTTTAGTAGCTTTAATTCCTATCGTTTATTATTTAGTAGCTCTTGCTGTTTTTAAAATGAAAGGATGGCTTACGGGATTAACAACTCTTATTTTAGCAATAATACTAGCTGTTATTTTCTTCAAAATGCCAGTAGGGTTTGCAGTAGCTTCGACATTCCATGGAATAACGTATGGTATTTTACCTATCGGTTGGATAATTCTAATGTCTGTATTTTTATACAAAATGACGGTAAAAACGGGTCATTTTAATATTATTAGGGATAGTGTTACGTCGTTAACAGATGATAGAAGAATACAGGCGTTATTAATTGCTTTTTCATTTAGTTCATTTTTAGAGGGGTCAGCAGGGTTTGGAGCCCCGGTAGCTATATCAGCAGCTCTATTAGTAGGATTAGGATTTAAACCGTTATATGCGGCAGGTATAGCGCTTGTCGCTAATACAGCACCAGTTGCATTTGGAGCTGTAGGTATACCAATTACGGCGGTTAATGGAATAGGAACATATTCTAACGGTAATCCGATAACAGCGTTAGAAATTTCTGCTATGGTGGGTAATCAGTTACCAATACTTGCAGTAATTGTGCCTTTTTATGTAGTATTTATTATGGCTGGATTTAAAAAGACGCTTGAAATTTTACCAGTTATTTTAGTATCAGGAATTTCTTTTGCGGTAGCAGAGTATGTAAGTGCTGTATATTTAGGACCTGATTTACCAGCTATATTAGCTTCTTTAGTATCGCTATTAGCAACAGTAATATTATTAAAATTCTGGCAACCAAAAACTACTTGGAAGTTTAAAGATGAAGTAGAAGATGCCGTAAAAGTTGAAAAACCAAAACATTCAGCTAAAGATATAGTGACGGCTTGGTCACCTTTTGTTGTACTGATAGCAACTATATGCATTTGGACATTGAAGCCGGTTAAGGCATTTTTTGCCACTTTTGTTACAACTATAAATGTACCACTTATTCACAAAAATATAATAAGCTCAATGTCAGGTAAAGAAGTAGCGGCTGTCTACAAATTAGATATTATTGGAGCTACAGGAACATCGATTTTAGTGGCAGCAATAATAGCTAAGTTTATAATAAAATTGTCTTGGTCAGATATGGGGAAAGTTTTTGTTGAGACGTTTAACGAGATAAAAATTGCGTTGTTAACAATCTGTTTCGTAGTAGGTTTTGCATATGTAATGAATGCATCAGGTATGACTAATACATTAGGTAGTGCGTTAGCAGCAACAGGAAAAGCATTTGTATTCTTCTCATCTGCTTTAGGATGGATAGGAGTATTTATAACAGGATCGGATACTTCTTCGAATTTACTATTTACGAAGTTGCAAGAAGTTACAGCTAACGGAGTCGGTATGAATCCGTTATTAGCGGTGGCAGCGAATGCTTCTGGAGGAGTAGCAGGTAAAATGATTTCTCCGCAATCAATAGCAGTAGCAGCGGCAGCTGTAGGTTTAGTAGGAAAAGAATCAGAGTTATTAAAATATACTTTCAAACATAGTATTGTAATATTGTTAATAATTAGTGCTATAGTAGCTGCACAATCTACAGGATTGTTATCGTGGATGGTACCAGTTCATCCTTAGATACTAATTTTATATTATAACAGTTTGATGTTGAGATGTGTGAGTTTATAAGAAATTTTCTTACACATCTCTTTGTTATTATAGTGTAAAATATTAAAAAAATAAAAAAATTTTCAAAAAAACACAAAGAAAACCTTTACAAGAAAGCGTTAATAAGTTATAATATGATTATAAAATAAATAAACAAACGGAGGGGATGTAAATGGAAAAATTTACACAACTACTTCAGCCAGTTTCTGATAGTGTATATATATCAGCAGCGATTGCACTTATTCCTATTATTTACTATTTAGTTGCTCTGGCTGGATTCAAATTAAAAGGGTGGTTAACAGGGTTAACTACAATGTTATTAGCTATAGTGCTTGCTATCGTATTCTTTAAAATGCCAACAACATTTGCATTGGCGGCGACAGGGCAAGGTATGGCGTATGGATTCTTACCTATTGGATGGATCATTTTAACATCAGTGTTCTTATATAAAATGACTGTAAAAACAGGTCACTTTAATATTATTCGTGATAGTGTTACTGCATTAACTGATGACCGTCGTATCCAAGCATTACTAATTGCGTTTTCATTCGGAGCGTTCTTAGAAGGTGCTGCAGGATTTGGGGCGCCGGTTGCTATCACAGCTGCGTTACTTGTTGGTTTAGGATTTAAACCATTGTACGCTGCAGGAATCTGTTTATTAGCTAATACTGCACCAGTAGCGTTCGGAGCTGTAGGTGTTCCTGTAACGGCGATAGACGGATTAGCTACTTATGCTAACGGTACACCTATATCAGCAGTAGAAATTGCAGCGATGATCGGTAGACAATTACCGCTAGTATCATTATTTGTACCTTTCTATTTAGTTTTCATTATGGCAGGATTGAAGAAAACTCTTGAAGTTTGGCCAGCATTATTAGTATCTGGTGGGTCATTCGCACTAGCTCAATATGTAAGTTCTAACTTTATGGGACCAGAATTACCAGATATTCTTTCATCATTAGTTTCATTAATAGCTACAGTTGCGCTTTTACAAGTGTGGAAACCAAAAACTACTTGGAAGTTTAAAGACGAAGAAGTAAAAGAGAGTGCCGAAAAACCAAATCACAGTGTTAGAGATATTTTTGTTGCATGGTCACCATTCGTAGTTCTAACAGGTATAATCTTTGTATGGACTATGAAACCAGTTAAAGAATTCTTCAAGAATTTTGCAGTAAATATAGAAGTACCATTTATTCACAATAACATTATTAGCTCTATTTCAACTAAGCCGATAGCAGCTATCTTTAAATTAGATATTATCGGAGCTACAGGTACATCAATTTTAGTAGCAGCATTTATTACTAAATTCATAATTAAGATCTCTTGGGGAGATATGTTCAAAACATTTATCGAAACATTTAACGAAATTAAGATTGCACTATTAACAATCTGTTTCGTAGTAGGTTTTGCCTATGTAATGAACGCATCAGGTATGACTAATACACTAGGTAGTGCGTTAGCAGCGACAGGAAAATCGTTCGTATTCTTCTCATCAGCTCTAGGATGGACAGGGGTATTTATTACAGGTTCAGATACTTCAGCTAACTTACTATTTGCTAAATTACAACAAGTTACAGCTCAACAAGTTGGAATGGATCCATTATTAGCAGTAGCAGCTAATGCTTCTGGAGGGGTAACAGGTAAGATGATTTCTCCACAATCAATCGCGGTTGCAGCAGCAGCGGTAGGATTAGTAGGAAAAGAAGCTGAATTATTAAAATTCACTGTAAAACATAGTATAATTTTACTATTAATTATTTGTGCGATAGTAGCAGCTCAATCTACAGGTCTATTATCATGGATGATTCCTGCACACCCATAAAATAATATAGGAATATAAATTTATGACAACTCATTATGATGACATATTTTCTCATCGTAATGAGTTGTTTTTTGTAGTTAATAATTACACATAATAAAATTAATATTATCTGAGTTATAATGTTGTAAATTATGTTTATTTTTTTTGTGTAATTGTAGTTATTCGAGTTTATGTAAAATATATGGAGGGAAATACGGCTAAAACAAAATATAGAAAAGTTATAGTATATATATTTTCGTAGTATGAATAGTAGGATATTTTATTTATATGCTATTTATTAAAAGTGAATTTTCTAGATTATTTAAATTACAGTATAGAAAAAATACAATATTAATATTAAACAGAAGTCATAATAATATATAAAGTAGTAATATCGATATATTTGCAATGAATGTTCAGTTGTGGTAATATTGTTTAGTTAGAATTATTGAAGGAGAAATTAAATGTCTATAAAAATTAGAGATGATATTAGAAATATTGCGATTATTGCCCACGTTGACCATGGAAAAACTACTTTAGTTGACGAATTGTTAAAACAATCAGGAATTTTTCGTTCAAATGAACATGTAGAAGAGAGAGCTATGGACTCTAACGATCTAGAGAGAGAGCGTGGAATTACTATTTTAGCAAAAAATACAGCTATTGATTATGCAGGGAAAAGAATAAACATAATGGATACTCCAGGACACGCTGATTTCGGTGGAGAAGTTGAACGTATTATGAAAATGGTAGATGGAGTTCTGTTAGTAGTAGATGCATACGAAGGAACAATGCCCCAGACACGTTTCGTATTAAAGAAAGCTTTGGAACAACATTTAAAACCTATAGTAGTAGTAAATAAAATTGATAAAGATTCTGCTCGTCCAGAAGCAGTAGTAGATGAAGTTATAGATTTATTTATCGAATTAGGTGCTGATGAGGATCAATTAGAATTTCCAGTAGTTTATGCATCAGCAATTAACGGAACAGCTTCATTAGATAGTGATCCATCCAAACAAGAAGATAATATGAAATGTTTATACGATACAATTTTAGATTATGTACCAGCTCCAGTAGATAATAGTGATGAGCCATTACAATTCCAAACGTCATTACTTGACTATAACGATTATGTTGGACGTATAGGGATCGGACGTGTATTTCGTGGAAGCATGCGTGTAGGTGATTCTGTATCGCTAATAAAATTAGACGGTACTACGAAGAATTTCCGTGTAACAAAAATTTTCGGATTCTTTGGTTTGAAGAGAGAAGAAATACAAGAAGCTAAAGCTGGAGATATTGTTGCAGTTTCGGGAATGGATGATATTAACGTAGGAGAAACAGTAACACCGACTGATCACCAAGAAGCCTTACCGGTACTACACATAGACGAACCTACGCTACAAATGACATTTGTAGTAAATAATTCTCCATTCGCAGGAAAAGAAGGTAAATTTGTAACGGCAAGTAAAATTGATGATAGATTAATGCAACAATTAGAAACGGATGTTTCGCTACGAGTTGAACAATCAGGGCCGGACTCTTGGATAGTAAGTGGGCGAGGAGAATTACACTTGTCTGTACTTATCGAAAATATGCGTCGAGAAGGTTTTGAACTTCAAGTATCTAAACCAGAAGTAATTATTCGTAATATAGATGGAGTTGATTGTGAGCCTGTAGAAAGAGTACAAATAGATACTCCAGATGAATCTGTAGGTGCTGTTATAGAATCTATAGGGCAACGAAAAGGTGATATGGTAGATATGCAAGCTGATGGTAATGGACAAACTAGATTAATATTTAATGTTCCAGCACGTGGATTAATAGGGTACCGTACAGAATTTATGTCGATGACAAAAGGGTACGGAATATTGAACCATACTTTTGACTCTTATCAACCTATGCAAAAAGGAAAAGTTGGAGGCCGTCGAAACGGAGTTTTAGTAGCTCAAGAAAATGGTCAAGCAACAGCTTATTCTATTTCTAGTTTAGAAGATCGTGGTATAGTTTTTGTTGAACCTGGAACAGAAATATACGGTGGTATGATAGTTGGAGAGAACAGTAGAGAAAATGATCTAACAGTAAATATTACAAAAGCAAAAGCACAAACAAACGTTCGTTCATCAACTAAAGATCAAACAGTGTCACTGAAAAAAGCGAAAATAATGACTCTTGAAGAAAGTTTAGAATATTTAGATGATGATGAGTATTTAGAAGTTACGCCAGTATCGATACGTCTTCGTAAAAAGGAATTAGATAAATCGGTTCGTGAACGATTAGCAAGAAAGGCTAAATATTCTGAAGAATAATTAAGAAGTAAATAATATCTCTAAAATATTGATTTTTAAATCATTTTTTAGAGTTTTATTTATATACATATTTTAGTACGAGTAACGTCAAACTAATAAAAGTTCTTTATACTTTTTAAATAAAGTATGTAAAAATAATTTGTCAAAAAAAGTCAAACTACTAGAATTGTTAGAAGAAAGATGATATAATTTCATTAATATCTCTAAAGGAGGAATTTCACATATGATACCAGGTATGTATGGAATATCAGGAAGTTATTTAATTTATTTCGCCCTAATTATGTTGATACCACTTTGGGCGCAATGGAAAGTAAAAAGTGCATATAGTAGATATAAACAAGTAAGAACTCTGTCAGGTCTTACAGGGAAAGAGGTAGCAGAAGCTATTCTACAAGCTAATGGAATAACTGACGTTCGTGTTGTAAGAGGAGAAGTAGAACTGTCGGATCATTATAATCCAAAAGAAAATGTAGTAGTTCTTTCTCCAATAGTTTATTCTCAACCGACAGTAGCCTCTGTAGCTATTGCGGCACACGAAATTGGGCACGTTATTCAGGACAAAGTGGCAGATTATAAGCCAATGCGTTGGAGACATTCGTTAGTTCCTTTAGCTAATTTAGGTGGGAACTTATCTATGATTCTTATTATGTTAGGATTAGGGATTACATCTTTTATGAAAACTGCAGGTAGCTATGGAATTATGTTAGCTTGGGCAGGAGTTGGATTGATGTTGTTTGCAGTATTGTTCCAAGTTGTAACTTTACCGGTTGAATTTGATGCTTCTAAAAGAGCGTTAGAACAAGTAACAGAGTTAGGAATAGTAAACGATCAAGAACATAGACATTGTAAAAAAGTTTTAACTGCAGCAGCTTTAACTTATGTGGCAGCAGCAGTAGTTGCTTTAATGGAATTAATGCGTTTTGTATTAATAATTTTACAAAGTAGTAGCAATAGAAATTAATGTATGTATAAAAAATACAGTGGTTAAAAATAAAGTATAATATTCTTATACAGCGCTTGTTTGCTACGTAAGAATTAACCACATCATTTGAAAGAGAACCAAATTTTATAAATAGGATACTAAAAAGTATCCTATTTATTTTTTTATTGTGCAGTGTTATAATATAAATAATTATATTAATTAGGAGTTGGATTTAATGGAAAAAATAAAAGTTGAAAGACTAATTATGGATATGGTAGAAGAAAATTGTTATATTATACATAGAAATGGAAAGGCTCTTATAGTGGATCCTGGAGCAGGATTTGAAAAAATAAGAAAAGAAGTAGATAAATTAGTTTTGCAAGTAGAAGCTATTATTTTAACACATGCACATTTTGATCATATTGCAGGTTTGGATGAATGTAGAAAATATTATAACGTACCTGTGTATATTTCTCCGAAAGAGAGAGAATGGTTAGAAAATGCAGAATTAAACTTATCGAAAGGTTTTGGAGTTCGTATCCCGATAACTACGTCACCAGCAGAATTTGAATTTGAAAACTTTAAAGAATATACTTTGGCAGATATGACATTTAAAGTATTACCTACACCTGGACATTCTCCAGGAGGGTTATCATTTGATTTTGGAGATTTTATTATTGTTGGAGATGCTCTATTTAATCACGGATATGGACGTTATGATTTACCAGGATCAGATTTAAATTCATTAAAAAATTCACTGCGTAACGTACTTTTTAAATTAGACGATAATAAAGTTGTTTATCCAGGGCATGGATATTCTACAACTATTAAACAAGAACGTGATTTAGATTTAATTAGTAGAGCTTATTAATTTTTCTTACGAGGAGGGATTAAATGAAATTTATTATAGAGGGAAGTTTTAAAAAATATTTACTTATTAAAAATTTAATAGTAGTTAGTATTTTTCTAGTAATTTTAATTATTGCTAAATTATTAAATTTTAACAAATGGCTACTAATAGGAGTTTCTATTATTTGTGCTATCTTATTTTTTCACATAATTCTAAAGTTATTATTATTCAAAAGATGGTGTAGAATAAATTATGTTTTATACGATAATGAAAAAATAATATATAATAAATCTGAATTTTATACGTTAGGAATGCAAGAGATAATAATTCCAACTAAAAATATATTAAATTACAGTATAAGACAAAGTATACTGTTAAAAAAATTTAATTTATATAAAATGGTAGTATCTTGCGGTTCTACAGCAGAAAATTTTTATTTTTCTTCAGTTAATACAATAAATTATGAAGAATTGTGGCTTG
>CAMEOL010000015.1 GCA_945929765.1 uncultured Gemella sp. | reverse complement strand
AAAACTTCTTTAACGCATTATTAGCTCGAGAAGCACAGTCAACTACTGGAGTAGGAGAAGGAATAGCTATTCCTCATGCGAAAAGTGCAGATTTTAAAGAGGCTATGATAGTTTATGCGAAAAGCGAAGAAGGAGTAGAATGGGAAAGCTTTGACGGAGCACCTGCAAAACATATCTTTATGATTTGTGCACCTGAAGGTGGAGCAGACGAGCATTTAAAAGCACTATCTTCACTTTCTATGGCGCTTATGGATAAAGATGTAAAAGAGGGGCTTGACAAGGCTTCTACACCAAGAGAAGTAAAAGCGGTATTCGAAGCATTCGTAGCAAAAACAGAAGCACCAAAAGAAGAAGTAACTAATGTACAATCTTCTGAACGTCCTTATATAGTAGCTGTAACAGCATGTCCAACAGGAATTGCGCACACATTTATGGCGGCAGAGAAATTAAAAGAAACTGCAAAAGAATTAGGTGTAGACATTAAAGTAGAGACTAATGGGCAAATTGGTATCGAAAATAAATTAACGAAAGCTGATATTGAAAGAGCAGCAGGGGTAATAGTTGCAGCTGACAAAAAAGTAGAAGTAGCAAGATTTAACGGAAAACCAGCTATTATTACTAAAGTGGCAGATGGAATTAATAAACCTAAAGAATTAATTCAAAAAATAATTGATGGAAAAGCTCCTACTTATTCTCATAATGGTGAAGTTTCTGGAGAAGAAGATACAGCAAACGAGAGTATAGGTCGTCGAATTTATAAACACTTAATGGAAGGTGTAAGTAATATGTTACCGTTCGTAGTAGCGGGTGGTATGCTTATAGCTATTTCATTCTTCTGGGGAATTACAGCATTTGATCCAAAAGCAGCAGACTATAATAAGTTTGCAGCGGCAATATTCTGGTTTGGAAAAATTGCATTCAGTATGATGTTACCAATTCTTGCAGGATTTATCGGACGTAGTATTGCAGATAGACCAGGTTTTGTAGTAGGTCTATTTGGAGGGATATTGGCTAATCCGGGAATTTTATCTGATGTAGCAGGAGTAGAGTTATTCAAATATACTCCATCAGGATTCCTTGGAGCATTAGTTGCAGGGTTCTTAGCAGGTGGAATTATTTATGTTCTTAAATTGCTATTTGCATGGATGCCGAGAGCATTAGATGGACTTAAACCTATTTTTATCTTCCCGATATTAGGAACATTAATTATGGCATTATTAATGATTTATGTAGTAAATGCACCTATGGCTGCTATTATGACAAGTCTTCAAGAATTTTTAGGTGGTTTAGGTGGAAGTGGTAAATTCTTAGTAGGATTTATCGTTGCAGCTATGATGTCTATAGATATGGGTGGTCCACTTAACAAAGCTTCATACGTAACAGGAACAGCTTTATTAACAGCTGCTGGAAATGCGGGAAGTGATGTTATGGCAGCAGTTATGATTGGTGGTATGGTACCTCCTTTAGCGATAGCAATTTCTGCAACAATTAACAAAACTATTTGGACAGAAGCTCAACGTAACGGAGCGTATGTTAACTACGTTATGGGTCTTGCTTTTATTACAGAGGGAGCTATACCTTATGCAGCAAGTAATCCTGTTCGTGTAATTCCACCATTATTAATAGGAAGCGGTATTGCAGGAGCATTAAGTATGACTTTTGGAGCTGTTTCTAAAGCTCCGCACGGTGGTATTTTCGCAGTATTTGCAGGTGGAGTTACTAACTGGCCTATGTATTTAGTTGCATTATTAGTAGGTTCATTCGTAGGAGCGTTCTTATTAATATTATCACTAAAAACAGCCAAAAAATAATAAATATTAGAAATATAATTTAACTATATATTATAAAGCGTGAAATTTTATGAATTTCACGCTTATTTTTTGAAAAATATTATTAAAAACAATTTATAAATTAAGACTGCATAATAAATATGAATTTTCATATCTATTATGCAGCCTTTTTGAAAGGATATTTATGTTTAGAAGATTTACTATCTTGAACCTCCGCCAGATCCTCCACCGGAGAATCCGCCTCCACCACCAAGAGAAGAGAATCCGCCTCCACCAGAAGATGTTGAGTTTAGGGTTTGTGTATAACCGTTGTTTCCGGCATAGCCTATTAATCTTGCTGTCATAAATAACGAGTGCATATCCCAACTTTTAGCTTCGGGGATATTAGTTGAAGCAAATACATATTGTGGATATAGTTGTTTCATTTCTTTGAGAACAGTATCTCCCATTTTGAACATAGTTGCTAAAATTAAGTAGTTATCCCAAAGTACAACTTCTTTAGTCGAACGAGAATTTATTAAGGTAAAGTCTTTTAAGAAATTTTTAAAACCGATAATATTTTTTATTTCTTTTAGTCCTTGTTCGGTAAAGTTAGTAGCATATCCTATAGTTCTTTTTGTAGAAATTATGTCGTTTGATTTTTCTGCTTTATCGAATGCTTCATTTTCTAAATTGTCGATGAATGCTTCGAATAATTCAGGATGATTTTTTGTTAATTTTTTAAATTCGTGTGGTTCTAAAGCTTTGTTACTTCCTGCTGCACGTACTATCATAGACCATAGATCTCGTTCGAAGTTAAATTGGAAAGTAGGTGTCGATAATATTTCTAAGTTGAGAGTTGTTTCGTTTTTTTTCAAAACAAATCCCTTTTCGGTAGAAATATTTTTTGCGCCTAAATGTCCTTTGCTTATCCATTTTAAAAGCTGAGCTGCTATTAGATGTGGTAATTCAACTTCGTGTTTTTTCGAATATGATAACAAATAGTAAATTCTAAGCATACTATTATCGGCTGGCAACTCTTGGTAATATCCGTCATTTTTATAAGTTGAATTTGTAATGTTTCTCGGTTTGTCACTCAATATGTTTCTAATAAATTTAGCTATTATATTAATAAAGAAAAATAAAAATAATATAATAAATGCCATATAATCTTTTATTTTGTCCACGATGCTATAGGTTTTTTCGAAAGATGATCCCTCTAGTGCAGTATTTTTTAGGTCGTCGAATGTTCCTGTTCCGATATACGTCGGCTGAACGATTCCTTTGTTCAAACCTATTAATAGTGTAACGTGGTTGTCTTCGGTGAAGAGGCTATTATTTTTTGCGATTATTTTTCCGTCGACAAAGTTTATTTCTCCGTCATAACCGAATCCCCAGATTTTTGCATTATCTTGAGAAAGGGTAGTTCCATCTTTACTAATTGTTACTGTAAAACTTTTTGGTGCAGGTGACATTTTATCGTTTATAAATCGTATATTAAAGCCGTCCATATCAGAAAATGCTTGTACAGCGTTTTGTAATTTATAGTTTAATGTGTAGTTCTTTATAGCGTAGTCACTTTTTCCGAAATTAAGTTCTATTCCTTCATCGAGTTGCCTTATACTGTTTTTATATGCTTTTTGACTAAATGACCAGTTTATATCCCAATTTGATACGTAGTTGAATTTTATGTTGTTTGCCGTTACAGTAAAGTCTTCTACTGTCATATGATTTATTTTTTGCATCGGGATATAGTATTCTGTTCCTTTTGTAGAGTTAACGTTCCAAATTTGAGTAATTAGTAAAGAACCGTCGTTCTGTATTTTTGCATCTATGTTTATATTTTCGATACTATTAGCATAAGTAGATGGTGCCGTAGCTAGTGATAATATTATTGTAGTAATTATTATCGTTAGTAATTTTTTTATTTTCATATTTCTCCCACCTTTTTTAGAATTGTAAGTCGGGCATATCGGCTTTCTTGCTATCTTCTTGTAAGTATTCTTTTGCTGTATATTTCAAAATATTTGCTACTATATTTGATGGTATTTGTTTTACTACGTTGTTATATTTTGTAACAGTGTCGTTAAAGACCATTCTACTAACTCTTACTTTATTTTCGTAGTCATTTATTGATGCCATAGTATCTTTGTATATAGTGTTTGCTTTTAAGTCTGGATAACTTTCAGCGACTGCATTAACTTTTGCCATAACATTTTCGATATGTTGTTCTTGAAGGTCTACTTCTTTTGGTGAAGAAGTTCCCTTTATTTCTCCTCGGCGTGCAGCGATAACTTCTACTAATGTATCGTGTTCGTGAGTAGAGTATGCTTTTGTAGCTTTTGCTAGTTGTGTTAATGCGTCCCAACGAGAAGTTACCTGTACTCCTATTTGTGACATGGCGTTTTGGGTAAGTTCTTCTAGTTGAACTAATTTTCTTTGTGTTGCGATAAAGTAAAATACTAATATTATTACAACTATGATTAATATAATTATTGAAATTGTCATATTATATTCCCCTTTTATTTTATTATTTTTATTGCTAGGAATGAATTTTTCTCTACTACTGTTCCGTATTTAGTAAATATCGGTTCGTTGTTACCGAATAAATATTTCCCATTTTTAATAGATTCTATTACTATCGGAGTGTTGTTCATATTTACTATACAGACAATATCATTCCTACTATAAATTATACACTCATTTTCTGCAGAAATAAAATCAAAACCTGTTTTGAATTGTTCTTTGTTGTCGTGACGGAATTTAGTTAATTTTTTGTAATATGTTAGTAGTTCTTCATCTATATTTTCTCTATCAAAACCTAGACGATTGTATGGGTCTGTAAAGCCGTACATCCCTATCTCATCTCCGTAATATATAGACGGAACTCCTGGTAGTGTAAATTGAATGAACGCAGCAAATTTAGATAATTGTTTTACATTTTCGTATGTATCAGCGTCTAATTTATAGTTAGGACGTTGTTCTAATGGGTAGTTTTTTGCGTCGTCTACAGCAAGAGAAGTAAGTATTCTAGGAATATCGTGACTAGAAAGTAGGTTCATTAAGCTATCTAACGCTTGAGTAGGGTAATGATCTACTAATTGATTGATTTCGTATTCGAATTGTTTGGCATCGTGATATTTTACGAAATTTATTATTGCATCTCGCCAAGGATAGTTCATGACACTATCAAGTTGTTGACCTTGGAAGTAACGTCTTCGTTTGTTGTAAGCCATTTTGTTAGATGCATCTTCCCATACTTCTCCAATAATTAATGCATCTTTATCATAATATTTTGCACTGTTTCTTATTTCATCCAAAAATCTATCCGGAAACTCGTCAGCAACATCTAATCTCCAACCAGCAATTCCTAGTTTTTGCCAGTAATTAACAACGCCGTTATCTTTTTCGGTAATATACTGTAGGAAATTTTCGTTATCCTTGTTAACTGTAGGTAAATTATCAAATCCCCACCAAGAGTTGTATTGTTTAGGGTAATTTATAAAGTCGAACCAAGGGTAGTACTGTGAATTTGTAGAGTTGTAAGCTCCTATAGAATTATAGTTATTATCTTTGTTGAAATAAATACTATCTGAACCTGTGTGGCTGAATACTCCGTCTAAAATAATTTTAATATTGTCTTTTTTGAAATTGGTACAGAAATTTTCGAATTGTTCATTAGTTCCAAAGTAAGGATCTACTTTGAAGTAGTCTGCAGTAGAATAACGGTGGTTTTCAGCACTTTCTACTATAGGATTTAAATAGATACTTTCTATATTAAGTTGTTTAAAATAATTTTTTTCTTCTTCTATTCCTAGTAAATTCCCCATGAAAAAGTCTTTAGCTCGGTAATTAGTATGTGTAATAGAAGAATGTGGATTATCTGTCCAATTGTCATGGATAATTCGGTCTTTAACGTTTTTTGGTGTTTCTTGTGGTAGGAAATTCTCGCTTTTTTTGAAACGATCAGGGAATATTTGGTACATTGTAGTTCCTTTGAACCATTCTGGAGTAGAGAATTGCTTATCGTAAATAGTTAGTTGCCACATCGGATAATCGTCGATATTTTTGCTTATAGCGGCGTTTAATTTATTGTTTTTTATATATGCAGTAAATGCATCAAATTCAATTTCAAAACTATAAAAATAAAGCCCTGTTGATAATGGGTTAGTTGTTACTGAGTATTCTGAATATGTATCTGAAGAGATTGTTTTCTCTAATTGTTCTTTTCTTATTAAATTTCCGTAATCATCGAATAGAGTTAGATATAGTTCTTTGAAATAAAAGTTGTTTTTTATTTTTAAAGTGAAAGTAATTTCTTGCTCGTTTGAAGCAGCACCTATCGGTTTTTTATTTTTTAATGGATTAAAAATAATGTTTGTCATAGTATCTCCTGTCATGAAAAAATATTTATGAAAATAACATGAAAGTAAATTATTTTCATTCTGTTTTCAGAAAATTTTGAACTTGTATATTATTATAACATAATTATATAAAAAAAGTGCGTCAAATTGCAAGAAAACACTATTATTTTTTTTGAAAATGTAATATAATAAATGTGTAAAAAATAAATATATTATATCTTAATATTAATAAATAAGAGGAGGAAGTTAGTGGGCAAAGATCAGAATAATTTAGCAGCATACTATTTTCATAAGGGAGAAAATTTTAAAAGTTACGATTATTTAGGTTCTTTTATAGAACAAGATGTGTGCGTATTTAGAGTATGGGCGCCAAATGCAAAGGAAGTTTATGTTACGGGTGATTTTTGTGATTGGGATCATAGAAAATACAAATTAGAAAAGATAAATGATGCTGGGTTGTATGAATGTAAGGTTGCTGGAGTCAAAGTTTATGATAGTTATAAATTTGTTTTTTTAACAAATGATGGTCGAGAGATATTAAAATCAGACCCTTATGCATATCATTTCGAAACAAGACCGCAAACGGCGTCAAAAGTGTATGATATTTCTGGTTATGAATGGCATGATGACAAGTGGTTAGCAAATAGGGAGACTCCATATTCTAAGCCGTTTAATATTTATGAGGTACATTTAGGTTCATGGAGAAAAAACGGAGAAGAATTTCTTAGTTACCGTGATTTAGCGGATAAGTTAATACCGTATGTAAAATCTATGAACTACACACATATAGAATTATTACCTATTACAGAGTATCCTTATGATAAATCATGGGGTTATCAAGTTACAGGATATTTTGCACCAACTTCACGTTATGGAACACCACATGATTTTATGTATTTTGTTGATGTGTGTCACCAAAACAATATTGGGGTCATTTTAGACTGGGTTCCAGGGCATTTTACTAAAGATGCGCACGGTCTTTATGAGTTTGATGGTGATTGTTGTTATGAATATTCAGATGTTCGTAAACAAGAACATAAATTATGGGGGACGAGAGTTTTTGATTTTGGGAGAAATGAAGTAATATCATTTTTAGGCTCTAGTGCTACTTTTTGGTTTGATAAGTACCATATTGACGGCATAAGAGTTGACGCTGTTTCTTCTATGATATTTTTAAATTATGGACGTGAAGAACATGAAGCTGCAAAAAATATTTACGGCGGAGACGAAAATTTAGAAGCTATTCAATTTTTACAAAAATTGAATGTTTATGTACAAGATGAATTTAAAGGTATTTCGATGATTGCCGAAGAATCTACGAGTTATCCTAAAGTTACAGAACATCCTAGTGTTGGTGGATTAGGGTTTAACTTCAAGTGGAATATGGGTTGGATGAATGATAGTTTGAAATATTTAGAGACAGATCCGTTCTTCCGTAAAGGTGTTCACGACAAAATGACGTTCTCGATGGTTTACGCATTTTCAGAAAATTACATTTTACCAATTTCTCACGATGAAGTAGTTCATGGAAAAAAATCTTTATTAGATAGAGCGCCTGTATCTTACGAAGATAAATTTGCCAACATGAAAGCTTTCTTAGGATATATGTTTGCTCATCCTGGAAAGAAACTTACATTCATGGGAACGGATATCGCTCAGTTTATTGAGTGGGATGAAGAAAGAGAGCTAGATTGGTTTTTACTTGATTATCCGAAGCATGGGGACAATGTTAAATTTGTTCGAGAGTTGAATAAAGTTTATGCAGAAAATTCTCCTTTCTGGGTAGATGAAAGATCTTGGCAAGGGTTTAGATGGCATGTAGTTGAAGATGGAAACAATAATGTTTTTGCTTTTTCTAGAATTGATAATACCGGTAAAGAAGTATTAGTAATTTCTAATTTTTCTTCACAAGTATTGAGATCCTATCCAATTGGAGTAAATGAGTGGGGTAATTACAAAACTTTATTAAATTCTGATGCTAAGAAATTTGGTGGTTCAGGATTAGTAAATAGGGGATTAAGAACGACAAAAGAAAAATGTGGAGATTTTGATTTTACATTAAAAGTCAATATTCCACCATACACTACAATGTATTTAACAAAAAAATATTAGAAAGTTATGAGGTGTTAAATTATGGTTATAAAGAAAGAAATAGTAGCTATGTTACTTGCAGGTGGTCAAGGTACAAGATTATACGCTTTAACTAAAGATATGGCAAAACCTGCTGTACCTTTTGGAGGTAAGTATAGAATAATAGATTTCCCTCTATCGAACTGTATAAATTCGGGGATTTCTACTGTTGGGGTGCTTACGCAGTTTATGCCTTTAGAACTAAACTCTTACATGGGTAATGGGCAACCTTGGGATTTAGATAGAATGCATGGCGGATTATCTATATTACCTCCTTATACAGCCGGAAAGAGCGGTGAGTGGTATAAAGGAACAGCTAATGCGATATACCAAAACATTAAATATTTAGAACAATATGATCCGGAATATGTATTGATATTATCAGGGGATCACATTTATAAAATGAATTATGCAGAAATGCTTAAATTCCACAAAGAAAAAAATGCTGATTTAACTATAGCTCACATCGATGTATCTATAGAAGAAGCAAAACGTTTTGGGATATTAAATACAAATAACGATCTGAGAGTTGAAGCATTCGTAGAAAAACCAGAAAATCCAATTTCAACAAAAGCATCTATGGGGATTTACATTTTCAATTGGAAAGTGCTAAAAGAATATTTGATTAAAGATGAAGCTGATGAAAATAGTGAAAATGACTTTGGTAATAATATTATTCCTGCTATGTTAGCTGACGGAAAAGGTATATATGCCTTCCCATTCTATGGTTACTGGAAAGATGTTGGAACTATAGAAAGTTTATGGGAAGCTAATATGGATTTAATTAAGAAAACTTATAACTTTAATATCCAAGATCCTCTATGGAGAATATATTACCGTCACGATCAGTTAATGCCACAATTTATTAGTAGCAGTGCAGTTGTGAAAACTTCTATGATTTCTGATGGAGCAACAATTAGAGGGAATTTAAAAGATGTTATAGTGTCGTCTGGTGTTGTAGTGGAAGAAAATGCAGAAGTTGTAGGAAGTATAATTATGAAAGGTGCCGTAATAGAAAGTGGTGCAAAAGTGTATAACACTATTGTGGCAGAAGGTGCCGTAATTAAATCTGGTGTTACTGTAGGACATAGTCAAATAGAATTAGGGAAAGATATGATTACAGTTATACCAAAAAATGAACAAGTAACAGCAGATGTAGCAGCTAATTAGGAGGAAAGACAATGAGTGCATTTAGTATTTTATTTTCAGATAATTTCAAAGGGGATAGTTTATCAGGTCTTGCTCAACACCGTAGTTTAGCATCTATGCCGATAGCTGCTAGGTACAGACTTATAGATTTTACACTATCGTCCTTAGTAAAAGCGCAAATTTCTAATATCGGTATTTTGGTTAACCACAATTACAATTCTTTAGTAGATCATGTAGGTTGGGGGAAAGATTGGGATCTTAATAGAAAGAATAGTGGATTGAAAATTATTACACCATTTTCTAATACAGGAGGAAAATCAGTAATAACTAACAAATTCGATGCGTTATCTAATTCATTATTCTACATAGACAGCGTTTTAGAAGAGTATGTAATACTAGCTGATGCTAATATCGTGGCTAATGTAGATTTTAAAGAAATGTTAGAATATCACAAAAAAACACAAGCGGATATTACGGTAGCTTATTCTTACAGAGAACCTAGTCAAAAAGATACACAAGTTATATTTGATGATCGAGGACGTATTTATGACTCGTTATATCGTATTAATGGTCATAATGAGGTGGTACCAACTCAACTGAAAATTCATATTATGTCTAGATATGTGTTTAAAGATCTTGTTGAAAAGGGAGTAACTTTAGGTTGGGAAGATTTGATGCGAGATTACATTTCTCGTAATTACAATAAGTTAAATGTTTATGGTTATGAAGTTAAAGGATATTGTAAAGTTATTAATAATATTAAAGACTATTACAATTTCAACATGGACTTATTACACGACAAAGTTCGTGAAGAGTTATTTTTATCAGGGACAGAAGTTCTTACTCGTGTTAAAGACAGTGTACCATCATTTTATGGAGAAGCGTCAGAAGTAAAAAATTCTGTTTTAGCTGATGGATGTAATATTAATGGAGTAGTTGAAAATAGTGTTATTTCTCGTGACGTTGTAATCGAAGAAGGTGCTGTAGTTCAAAATAGTATAATAATGACGAAATGTCGTATAGGGTGTAATGCAAGAATAACTAATACTATTATGGATAGATATTCACAAGCAGGAGATGGTGTGCAAGTTTCGGGAACTAGTGCTGAACCATATGTAGTTCATAAGGGTGTTCATATTTAATTTATTATAGGGAGTAGAAAAATATATGTAGGGTGAAGAGCAATTAGCTATACATATATGCTACTCCCTATTATAGCGTTTGCAGTAAGTGTTTATATTTGCTAATATTTATTAGAAATATTATTATTAATTAATGAAAACAAAAAAGGAGCATACTAATGAAAGTATTTTTTATTGCTGCAGAGGCGGCGCCTTTCGTTAAAGTTGGTGGTTTAGGAGATGTATTAGGTTCGTTGCCAAAATCTTTGCAAGATGAGGGGATAGAAGCACGAGTAGTATTGCCATTGTATGACACTATTGATAGAGAAAAATACGATTTAAAATATGTAAAATATATTTTTGTTGATTTAGGATGGCGTCATGTATACTGTGGTATTTTCGAAGCGGACATAGAAGGAGTAAAGTATTACTTCATAGACAATGAACATTACTTTAATCGTGGTACAGTTTATGGTCAACATGATGATGGAGAAAGATTTGCGTTTTTCTCAAAAGCAGCACTAGAAATTTTACCACATATAGGCTATAGACCAGATGTTATTAATGCTAATGATTGGCATGCATCTTTATCTGTAGTATATTTAGATTATTTCAAATCTTGTGGTAGTGAATTTTTTGCTAACACGAAAAGTGTAATATCAATTCATAACATTGAATTTCAAGGAATCTTTGATCCTTTAATATTAGGAGATTTGTTCGGCTTAGAAAATAAATATTACGATGCGCTAATTTATAAAGGAAACCTTAACTTACTTAAGGGTGCTATCCAATTAGCAGATAGAATAAACACGGTAAGTGAAAGTTATGCTCACGAGATTTTAACACCATACTTTTCTTACGGACTAGATAGCATTTTGCAATTAGAAAGAGGTAAGATGCATGGAATTGTTAATGGTATTGATACTGTTAAGTTTGATCCAGCTACTGATAAGCTAATTAGTCAGACATACGATAGAAAGACTGTAAACAAGAAAGTTGAAAACAAATTAGCTTTGCAACGAGATTTAGGTCTTGAAGTAAATAAAGATATACCGATGATAGGTATGGTAACGAGGCTAACACACCAAAAAGGAATAGACTTAGTTCTAAATGTCGCAGACGAAATATTAAATAGTGGAGCGCAGTTAGTAATTTTAGGAACTGGAGATAGAGCATATGAAGACGCCCTACGTTCTTTAGAACATAGAAGATACGATAAAGTTCGTAGTTTGATAATGTTCTCGAGCGAAGTTTCGGCAAGAGTGTATGCGTCGTGTGACATATTCTTAATGCCATCAAAATCAGAACCTTGTGGTCTTTCGCAACTTATATCTATGCGCTATGGAACTATCCCTATTGTGCATAGAGTTGGAGGTTTACGTGATACGGTAGAACCGTACAACAAAGAAACAGGAAAAGGAGTAGGCTTTACTTTTGAAAGTTTCAATGCTTACGACATGTTAGGAGCTATTCACCGT
>CAMEOL010000014.1 GCA_945929765.1 uncultured Gemella sp. | reverse complement strand
TTTTATGCGGTAGGTGATTTTTATCACCCACCGCATTTATTATACAGCCTTTTTTTGTCATAAAAATTTTTATTTATAAAATATATTTGTAGTCGTAGAAATATATCTTTCAGCAAATAAATTTTCTTATTTTAACTTTAAATATATTCTACTCTGTCTACTTGTTGATTATCCGGATTGTTAAAATTTGGTAAATCAACCGGTGGTTTACGAACAAATAACATTATTGCTACGATTAAATAAGGAATATATAAGAAGAAAGCTCCCCCTAAAGATCCTACTAACGTTAACAGAGCCACTAATAAAAATAGTACCCCTGATAATATTCTACTTCCCATAGTAAATGTTGCAACTAAAGCTACTATTACTAAAATTATTAAAAATATAGTATATCCTGACATTATACCTGCTACAACATTAATTATACTATTAAACTCTGCTTCGTTAGTATAGACACCTTCTTGCATTAAGCTTGCTTTTAAAGTATCTTTAAATGCATTATCTTGCCATATTGCATCAAAAGCTCCAGTAAACTTTAAGATTGCAAAAAGAATAGTAATTAATATTAATATTACATTAGCTATCCAAGCTAATACTTTTTCTATAGTTCTTTTAAAAGTATTCATAAAAAACCTCTCTTTTGCTTTTTTCTTAATTATACCACAAATTGTTTAATATATATAATATTTAATAAAAAAGGAGATAGAGCTAGCCAAATTTTCTTATCAATTTATTATTGATTAGGTTTCTATTTTGGTTAGCTCTAGTTTTTATGAAAAATATTAAAAGTTTTATGATTATTATTTTACATAACGTTACTTAAACTTACTTTAAATAATAAAATTAATAACTAAAAATAAAAAATATCTACATCATTAATGCTGTATGTTGTTTTTATAAATGTATTCTTAATAAAAATCAGCTAGTCATAATATAAGATTTGAAATTTCAACTATTTACTATATTATTTTTTATAAATTTAAATTGCACTATAAAATTAGGTACTTTTTTGAAAATATAATCAGGATATAATAAAAAAAATTTTTTCTTTTATTTTTCAAGATGATAACCGCATTCTTTACTTTATATTTTTATATAATTCTTTTTTCAATCTTGCAAACAACAAAAATTTACTGTAAAATGTACTATGTTTTTTATTAAATAAATTTTTAGGAGGTAATATTATGAAGGATATGACCAAAGGATCCATTATTCCGCAAATTATAAATTTTTCTTTATTCATATTTATCGGTGGAATGATGCAAAATTTATATTTACTTATTGATTCTATTATTTTAGGTCAATTCGTGGGAGAAGATGCTCTTGCTGCTATCGGAATTGCTACCGCTATTAACTTTGTCGTTATTGGATTGCTACTAGGTATTACTCAGGGATTTAGTATTAATATGGCGAACAGTTTTGGAGCTGGTAATTTATCTAAATTCAGAAAACTTATGTATAATTCTATTATGTTATGTATTTTCATAGGTATTATTTTTTCGTTGTTATTAACTACTACAAATAAATATATTTTAATTTTGATGAATACCCCTGAACATTTGTTAACGATGACTAACAATTTTTTAATAGTTATCTATTTAGGTTGTATTTTCAACTTATTTTATAACCTTTTTGCTGGTGTATTAAGAAGTATAGGTAATAGTTCTGCACCTCTTATTTTTCTATCAATTGCTGTAGTTAGTAACATTATTTTAGTTTATTTATTTGTTGCTATTATCGGTTGGGGATTAGTCGGTTCTGCTTTTGCTACAATTATAAGCCAATGTATTTCTGCTACTACTTGTTACTTTTTCATTAAAAAAAAATATCCCGAACTTCGTATACAGAAAGAAGATAAAAAAATTAATAGTGATTACATGAAGATTCTTCTGCGTCAAGGTGTGCCTATGGGATTGCAATTTTCTTTTACTGGCATAGGTGTACTAGTTCTCCAAACTTTTCTAAACGGATTTACTACTAACCAAATTGCTGGTTTCAGTGTCGCTATTCGTGTTCAAAATATTTTGGCATATTTATTTGTTGCTTTAGGTTCAGGAATTGCGACTTTTATAGGTCAAAATTATGGTGCAAAAAAATTTGATAGAATTAAAAAAGCTGTAAATTCTACAGCTATAATAACTATTGTCCTTAGTATTATTATGGCTATCTTTATGTATTTTTTAGGAGAAGAAATTGCTACTCTTTTCACAAAAGAAAACAATCCAGAATTAATATCTGCTGTTCAAACTTATTTTAATTCTGTAGTGTGGGCTTATCCTATGCTAGGATTACTTATTTTATATCGAAATGCTTTACAAGGATATGGATATCCTATTTCCGCAATGTTCACCGGTATTGTTGAATTAATTATGCGTGTCCTAGTTGTTGCTATTTTTACTTCGTCTTATGGTTATTTAGCAATATGTTATGCTGATTCGTCAACATGGGTCGTTACAGGAGTATTATTAATAATTGGATACTACTACTTAACGAGAAAAAAAGACACTCCTCTTTCTAAACTTTAATATGTTTTTGTTTTAAACCAACTAAACAAATTAATTTCTTTATTAATAAACTAATTAAAATGCGAAGTTCTTTTAATATAACAAGAAAATTTAATTTTCTTGCTTAGCTTAAGAATCTTCGCATTTTTTTCTTTAATATACTTAATCCTAATATACTTTTAGACAAATTACTTTTAGCTTGTTAATGTTCCTTGAAATATTACTCGATATCTATTAGCGTTTATTTGTGTTATCGATGTTCTAACTAGATTTCCTTTCATCCACATATTGTACTCATTTGAATATTCACTATAATAATAATTGTAAGGAATTTGATTTAACGATGTGTAATATACATCTATTGTCTTTCCGTATTTATACCCACCGCCTCCTGCATCGGCTATACCAGGTTTGAACGCAGCACTAGGATCGTTAACAATTACTTCTTGTTTTACCGTTTCACTTTCGTTTAAAATAATTCCCGAAGATGCAGAAACTATTGGTGTAATTAATAAAGGTGTCCCTAACAAACCTATTAACAAAATCTTTTTTAAATACATTTTCATATTAATCACTCCTCATAGGAATATATTTTATAATATATATTTCATCTTAAAAGTATATGTCGGATTTTCACTTAAATTATACCTTATACAATTACTAACGTCAATTAAAAATAAGAAAATTAATTAGTATTTTTTAAAAAATTACATTAAACAAAAAATATAACTATATCAGCTGTTCAAATAAAAATAAAACAAAAGAAACCTCTTATTTCCTAAGTATTTCTTTTGTTTTACTCTATTTAAAGTTCGCTATTTTTAATGAGCTAACATTTCCTGGGCAATTTCAAATCCTGTTAATTTTGTCGGATAATATGTTGGCCATTTTTCCATTTCTTCTAATAATTTTTCTTGACTTTCTCCTCCGAAGAATATGTGGAAGTGTCCTGTTTTTATTGGCGCTATATTATGATCGCTAAATTGAACATATTTATATTCTCCTGCGTCCGCTTCGTTTGCTTCAAATAGATAACGAACTCCTCTATTTCCTTTTTTGTATGTTAGTATTTCTTTCCCTACATATTTATACGTTAATTTTTTTCCTTTTCCATCAACAAAAAATTCCATAGTGTTATCTGTTATAATTATTTTACTTACATTTGTTTTATAACCTGTATCGTAATATTTCTTATATTCTTCTGCACTCATTGTGTTAGTTTTTTTCGCTTTGTAATCAAAAACCTCATCAAAAGTTCCATCTAATAAATATGGATAGACAGACTGCCATTCTCCTACATAGTCTGACAATGTTCTATCTTTTACGTCGCTATCTTCGAAATATCCATTATATACTGTTTTATTATTTTCTTGTCCTTCTTCTGATAAAATTTCTTTTCCTTCTTGACTAGTAGTTTTTTCTAAAGCTACTAAGTTTGCTTTCATAATTGAGATATAATTTTCTCCTGCATCTAATTTTTCTTTACTCAAACTTTCTAAAGGATTCAATACTTCTAATTGAGCTCCTGTTTCTTTTGCTAATGTTTCTGCCATTGATTTTGATGCATTTTCTTCAAAATAAATATATTTTATATCATATTTTTTTACATAATTACTTAATTGTTCTAATCTAGCTATAGATGGTTCTTGATCTGCTGATATACCTGTAATAGAAACTTGCTTCAATCCATAATCTAGTGCCAAATAATTAAATGCTGTATGCTGTGTTACAAAGTATTTTTGTTTTTCATTAGATAGTTTTTCTTTATATTCTGCATCTAAAGATTTTAGTTGTTCTAAATATTTAGTTGCGTTTGTTTCAAAAATTTCTTTTTTATCTGGATATTTAGCTATTAAACCATTTTTTATATTTTCTACAAGTTTTATCGCTCTATACGGTGATAACCATAAGTGAGGATCATACTCATGACTATGTCCTTCATGCTCTTCTCCGTGAGAACTATGATCATGTCCTTCTTCTGTTCCTGGTAATAATAGTAATCCTTTTGTCGCTTTTATTACACTATTTTCCTCTTTTTTTGTACTTTCTATTATTTTCGGTACGAATGTTTCCATGTTTTCATCTGCATATACGAAAACATCTGCTTCTTTTATTGTTGCTACTGCTTTTGTCGATGGTTCATATCCGTGAACTTCCGTCCCTGCCGGTATTAACAATTCTACATTAGCCTCATCTCCTACAATTTGTTTTGTAAATTCATATATTGGATAAAATGTAGTTACAATTGTTTTCTTATTACTGCTTGATGATCCATTGCTGCATGCTGTAGTAAATATTGTAACAAAAATTGTTAATAGTAAAAATATTTTTTTCATTTTTTCTTCTCCCATTTATTATTTTATTTTTTTTATTATATTAGTTATTAGAAATATTGTAATAAATATTATTGTTATCGTTGCACTTGCTGGTGTTTCTATAAAATAAGAAGCAAATACTCCTGCTATCATCCCAAAAATACATATTAATATCCCTGTTAACATAACTGATTTAAAACTTTTTCCAATATGAAAAGCGATACTTGCTGGTAATATTATTATTGTGGATACTAATAACGCTCCTACTGCAGGTATCATTAATGCTATAGCAATACCAACTACTATATTGAATAATATAGACACTAGACGAACATTCAATCCTTCCGAATAAGCTATATCCTCACTAAATGTCATAATATACAATGGTTTAATAAAGAGTATAGCTAACCCTATTATTAGGATAGCTAAAACAAATAACGATATTACTTGTTCTTTACTAATCGTAACAACAGATCCAAAAAGATACTGTTCTAAACTAACACTACTACTATTAGACTTGCTCATTACTATCATAGCTATAGCTAATCCAGAAGACATTAGAATTGCTGTTCCTAATTCCATAAAATTTTTATATATAGTTCGCAAATATTCTAGAAATATTGCTGCAACAATTACTACAAGTATCGTTGCCCATGTTGGAGACATTCCAAGCAATATACCTATAGAAACCCCTGCTAGAGAAACGTGACTTAATGTATCACTTAATAAACTTTGTCTTCTTAAAATCAAAAATGTTCCTATTATCGGAGCAAAAAGACTCATCGCTACTACAGCCAGTAAAGCCATCTGCATAAATTCATAATTTAAAATTTTTAACATAAATCTCCTTACTTACTATAGAAATCACAACACCAAGAACTGTTTTCTGCTTTACATAAGTGAATATTTTCATGTGCAAATTTTTCTACAACTTCTTTGTCGTGTGTAATCATTAATACTGTTATTTTTTCTTCGTTTACTTTATTTTTTAACAATTCATAAAATAAAACTCTTGTTTTTTCGTCCATACCGGTTGTCGGTTCATCTAAGATGTAAATGTCCGCCATTGTCGTTAACATTCTTGCAATTATTATACGTTGCTTTTGCCCGCCACTAAGTTCGCCTATTTTTTTATCTTTTTGATTCCACATGTTTACTGCTTCTAAGTTTTTCTGAATGTTTTCTTTATCTGTTTGTGTTATTTTTTTGAACCAAGTTCCTTTTCTATATAAACCTGATTTTACAAATTCATACACTGTCGAAGGAAACCCTTCATTAAAACTAGCTATTTGCTGTGGTAAATATGAAATTTTAAGATCTTTATTAAAAATATTATTCTTTGCGATACTAACAGTTCCTTGTTTAGGTTTAAGTATTCCTAGTATTATTTTTGCTAATGTTGTTTTTGCTGCTCCGTTTTCTCCTGTTAATGTAACAAACTGTCCGCTTCCTATAGAAAAATTAATGTTTTCTAAGACGGGATCTTTGTCATAATAAAAGGATATGTTTTCTAATTTTATATATTCCATAGCAATTATCCTTTAATTGTTTTTATTAAATCTTCTAAAAATTTTGTAATTATTATTTTTTCTTCAACACTATATTTCCCTAATAAATCGTAATACTTATTTGTTGTATTATCGTGATGTATTTCGTGTTGCTTTGCTATGTGTAAAGCTTTTTCTGTCAAAATATAACGAATAAACCTAGCGTCTTCCTTATCTTTCTCAAGTATTAATAAATCTACTTTTTCTAAAGATTTTATTGCTTTTGTAACTGCCGCTGTGCTTATATTTAGTTTTTCTGCAAGTTGTCTATTAGTAAAATTTTCCTTTGATAACAACATTAATATATGTTTTTGCGTGTTTGTACAGTCACAACTATGACACCCACATTGTTCGTTCCCTATTAATATTTCGTTCTTATTTCCCGAATATAGTATTATATCGTTTATCGTCTTTTCTACAAATTGTGCTACGTTACTCATTATTTCTACCTTTCCTAATATAATTAACCAGTTAATTAACTAGTTAATTATATCAAATTTGTTTTCTGTTGTAAACATATTTTTTCGTTTTCAATTAGTTTTTTCTAAAATTATTATATCGTTTTGTTGTGAATTTTTATAACGTAGTTCTTCTTTTTTATATTTTCTCTATTAATTTTATATTCTTTCGATAACCTTGTAATAGTTACTCCTCTTTTCCTTTTTTGTATATTTCTATTTTTTCTTCTCTTGTTAATTTTGACATAATAAACCCCCTCCAGTTGGTTTGTCCAACTTTTGGGGTTCATAACAATTTTGTCGTCTTTCTTTGGTTAATAATATATTTTATTTTTAGTTTTATTTTGTCATCTGTTTGCTTTTTTCGGTAGCTGTCGTTACGGCTTCGATAACCGCTGAACGCAAACCTTTTTCTTCTAACTTACGAACTGCCGCAATAGTAGTTCCCCCAGGTGAAGTAACCATATCTTTTAAAAATCCTGGATGTTTTTCTGTTTCTAATACCATTTTTGCTGCACCTAATACTGTTTGTGCTGCAAATTTATACGCTTTATCTCGTGGCATGCCATTTACTACTGCACCGTCAGCCAACGCTTCTATAAACATATAGACATAGGCAGGTCCTGATCCAGAAAGTCCTGTTACTGCATCTATTAAATATTCAGGAACAATTTCTGCTTTTCCTAAACTATTAAATATTTCTACTACTAATTCCGCTTCTTCATTCGTAACATTATTATTTATCGAAACTGAACTCATCGCTTCTCCAACCATTGCCGGGGTATTCGGCATAATTCTTGCTACTTTTATACTAGAAAATGTTTTTTCTTCTAATTTTTTTATAGTTACTCCCGCAGCTATTGATATTAATAAAACATTGCTACTTAAACTGTCTTTGATTTTTTCTAAAACTTCGTCGATTATATTTGGTTTTACTGCTAATATTACAACATCTGCATTCTCAACAGCTAAACTTTCATTATGAGTAATATTTACACCATATTTTTCTTTTAAATTATTTAATGTAGGTTCATAGGCATCAAAAACTGTAATGTTTTCTGCTAAAACTAATTTTTTATTTATTAAACCAGCTAAAATAGCTCCTCCCATATTACCTGCACCGATAAAAGTAAATTTTTTTATCATAATTGTTCCCTACTTTCTTAATTTTTTATTCTCCATGTCAAATACGGTTGTTAAAATAAAAACATTCTTACTCGGCGACTAACCAGTACATAATAATGTTACATTCTATGTATAATAACAATCGTATTTATTATACAGCCATTTTTTCTATATTTATTATACTATTTTATTTAAAATAAACAAAGAGTGGGTTAAAACTCTTTCTTTACAAGATATATTCCCACTCTTATTTGCTATTTTTAATTATTAAAAACTTTGTTCCGTTCTATTAATAATCTCATCTTGTAAATCTTTATCTAAGTTATTGAAGTAGTCACTGTATCCTGCAACACGTACAATTAATTCTGGATAAAGATTTGGATCTTTTTGTGCTTCTATTAAAATATCTCTATCTATTACATTAAATTGAATATGGTGTCCGTCCATTGCAAAGTAAGAACGTACTAATGAAGCTAAACTATCAATTCCTTTTTCTCCTGCAACTACTGATGGTGAGAATTTTTGGTTAAGTAATGCGCCACCTGTTTTTAGTTGGTCAATTTTCGCAGCTGATTTAATTACTGCTGTTGGTCCACATCTATCTGCACCTTTCTCTGGAGAAATTCCGTCTGGAAGTGAAATTCCACATTTACGGCCGTTTGGACTAGCTTGCATTACTTGTCCGAAGTAAACGTGACATGTTGTCGGTAAAAATTCTACTACTGTTTTTGATCCTTTTGGTGTTGTTCGTCCTGCTATTATTTCTTGCAATAAGTCTACTACATTTCTTAATAAACCGTCTGCATAATCATCATCATTTCCATATTTCGGAGTTTCATTATAAACTATGTTGAATAATTCTTCATGTCCTACGAAGTTATCTTCTAGTGCTTTAAGCATATCTGACATCGTAAATTTATTTTCTTCAAAAATATTTTTCTTAATAGCTGCTAAACTGTCTGTTAATGTAGCTACACCTACACACTGTATATAACTTGTATTGTATCTTGATCCACCGTTGTTATAATCTTTTCCGTTTTTTATACAATCATCCGTAATTACAGAAAGAAGTGGTACTGGCATAGTATTCATATACATTTTTTCTATTAAATTGTTCCCTGCTACTTTTACGTCAACAACATATTTTAATTGATCATATACAGCTTTATAAAGTTCTTCATAAGTTTTAAACTCACGTGGATCTCCTAAGTCAAGACCTACTTGTTTTCCTGAATATTTGTCATATCCTCTAGTCATAACTAATTCTAATACTTTTGGCACATTTAAATATCCTGTTAAAACATACGCTTCTTTCCCTGCAACACCAACTTCTACACATCCAGAAGCTACTCCACTTTCACGAGCATCATCAATAGATTTACCCATATTAATTAATTCTTGAATTAATGCTTCTGAATTATAAATAGCTGGTTGCCCCCAACCTTCACGAGAAACTTTTAAAGCTTCACGTAAAAATCTCTCTGGTGTTTTTCTTGAAATTTGTACGTTAGAACTTGGTTGAAGTAATCTCATTTCACTCATAACTTCTAATATTAAATAACTAACTTCACTTACTCCACTCGTTCCATCTGGACGTAAAGCACCCGTATTTATATTACAAAAATCTGTATATGTTGCAGATTCTTTTAATGTAATTCCAACTTTTGGTGGTGCAGGTTGATTATTAAACTGTATCCAAAAGTTTTCTAAAAGTTCACGAGCTTCTTCACGAGTTAAAGTTCCTTCTTCTATTTCTTTTAAATAGAATGGTTCTAAATGTTGATCTAATTTACCTGGAGAATAAGCGTCCCAGTTATTCATCTCAACAGTTACTCCGATATGAGTAAACCAGTAAGTTTGTAGAGCTTGACGGAATGTTTGTGGTTTGTAACGAGGTACAACATCACACACTTCTGCTAATTCTAACAATTCTTTTTTCCATACAGGATCATCTGTTTTTTCTGCTTCTTCTCTTGCTAGTTTAGCATATCTCTCTCCAAAAATAATCATACCTTCACATACAAGACGCATCCCTTTTAATTCTTCTAATTTATCGAATGCTTCCATACCTGTATTGAAATCAATTTTTGAAATTTCTTCATCAATCATCGCTATAAAATCTTCATATCCATATTGATAAACTTTTCCATCTCCTACTGTATGTCCAGGTCCTCGTTGCATTAAAAATTCTGTATATAGTCCTCCATCAAACAACAAATGCCATTCTTTCGGCAACATTTCATTCATACGAGTCATTAATGCTCTATCTTTCCAGTAAGGAATAATTACTTCTTCTTGAATTTTCTTGTCTTCTTCCGTTACTCTAAAGAATACTCTTTCTCTATTGTGCATATTGTCAAAATCTTCCATCGTATGACAACATAACTCAGGGAATGTTGGTGCTGCCCAAGGTCTATGTCCTTTTTCTCCTACTATTAAAGAACCTTTTTCTAAATAAAGTGTTCTATTTTCCATAATATATTTAAAAGCTCGTCCTCTTAATACTGGTGCTGAACACGTTCCTTCCCACATTTTATACGCTTCTGTTAAAAGAACCGCACGCTCAATAGAAATACAAGGTTCTGATTCGTATTCGCTAATTTCACGTAATCTTTTTATTCTTTCTGTTGATCCTCTTCGAACTTTTCCACTATTATGTTTTGTTTCTAACTTTTCAATTGTTGCTACCATTTTATATTTCTCCTTATTTCTTATTAACCACCTATTATAGTTGTATATCCTGCATACTCGTATTTTCTTTTAGTTTCTTGTAATTTTTCATTATTAGGTGTTTCAAATATAGTTTTACTTCTATTAAGTCTGTCATACTTATCACTTCCAAATTTGTGATAAGGTAGTAAATGTATTTTTTCTAAATTTATATTGTTATCTTTCAAGTATGCAATTATATTATCAGTATCTTCTTCTCTATTATTAATTTTATCTAATTGTATTAGACGTAAATCTATACTCGCCCCTGCATCACTTAATTTTTTTAAATTTTCTAAAACAAGTTTATTACTAACACCTGTGTAATGTTTATGATCAATATTATCAATTATTTTTAAATCGTACAGAAATCTATCTACATAAGGTAATATTCTTTCAAAATTATTATAATGAGCAACGCCACAAGTATCTATAACTACAGAAATTCCTTTATAATAAAGTCCCTTTACTAATTCTGTAATATATTCTATATTTTGCGTCATTACCTCGCCACCAGACAAAGTTACTCCTCCTCCAGACTGATCATAAAAAATTATATCTTTTTCTGCCTCTTTTATTAACTCTTTTACTGAGTAGCGCTTCCCACAACTAATTACATTACCATCATTGTCTAACATACTTTCTTCATAATAACGTTGACTCTCTGGATTATGACACCATAAACATCTTATAGGGCAACCTTTAAAAAATATTGTTGTTCTAATACCTGGTCCATCATGAATAGAAAATTTTTGAATATTAAACACCACAGGTATATCCATAAAAAATCCTCCTTTCTTAACCGTTGCCGTTGTATACACTTACATTATACTTTATAAACTGTTATATGTCAATAACTTTAAAAATCAATAAAAAAATTATTTGTTATATAACGAAAATGACCCAAAACCTCCTGTTTGAGATTTTGAGTCATTTCAGAAAAATATTTTAAAAAACTTATTCAGTAATTTAAAATAAAAACTTTATTGTCCAGATATATTTAAACTAGACATAATTTTTTAGTTTTATTCTATTAATAATAATTTTATACTAAACAAAATTTTTAATATCGTTAATTAATAGTAGTATATTCTTCCTTTAAACTTACAAACTTCCTTTTTTAAATGTTTAGCACAAATTTACTATAAAATTAGAAAACTTCAAAATATAAATTCCTTTTATAAGATTGTAAATCTTACTGATATTATAAAATATAATTCGTAAAAAGTCAACGTTTAATTATATTTTTTAATATAAATACGTAAAAATACGTATCAATGAAGTTTCTGTTTCGAATAATTTACATATACTTTTTTAAACACGAACATTATTATCTTTTAAAAAAGTTATCGTTTCTTAAGTAAGGGTTTTTTTTCATAGTTATCAGTATACCAGAAAAATAAAATCATTCGACAATAAAAGACCAATTCCTTATATTAATATTTATAAAGGAATTAGTCTGTTAATATATGTCTTGTACATGTTTATTAATTACTTTTTTCTTTTATCTCAAATTGGTCTTCTATTGTAACAATAACAATAGTTCCATAAAATATTATTAGTTATTTTATAACCCTATCTATAAAAAAAACTCCCCGAAGGGAGTTACAAACGCCTGGCAACGTTCTATTCTCGCAGGCCGTAAGACCAACTACATTCGACGCT
>CAMEOL010000013.1 GCA_945929765.1 uncultured Gemella sp. | reverse complement strand
ATTATTGGAATGTTTACATTTTGGGCAACTTGATAAACCATACGAATTGCTACGGGTTTTATAGCAGCTCCAGACAATCCTCCTGTAACGTTAGCTATAATAGGTTTTCCTGTTTTTTTGTCAAGACGCATGCCTACTAACGTATTTATCATCGTTATACCGTCTGCTCCACCCTCTTCAACAGCTTTCGCCATCGCTACTATATCAGTTACATTCGGAGATAATTTTACATAAACTGGCACTTTAGAAACTTCTTTAACTCGTTTAGTTAAATATTTTGCTGTTTCTGGATCAGTTCCAAATTGAATACCGCCATGTTTTACATTTGGGCAAGAAATGTTTAGTTCTAGTGCTTTAACATTCTCTGCTTGGCTAATTTTTTCTGCAACATAGACATAATCATCTATTTCACTACCAGCAACGTTAGCTATTATTGGAACGTTGTAATTAGCTAATTCTGGTAATTTATCTGAAATTATTTTGTCTACTCCTGGATTTTGTAATCCTATCGCATTTAACATTCCGCTCGATGTTTCTGCAACTCGTGGTGTAGGATTACCATTTCTTTTTTCTTTTGTTGCTGCTTTTATCATTATTGCACCTAATTTTGATAAATCGTAAAAACTAGCATATTCTAATCCAAATGCAAAGCAACCTGAAGCGGGCATTATTGGATTTTTTAAATCTAAACCTGGTAAGTTAACTCGTAATCTTTCGTTCATAATGCCGCCTCCTAAAAAATAATTTGTTCTGCTTTAAATACAGGTCCATCATAACATACACGTGCAGTATCATCAAAATCAGTCTTACAAACACAAGCGTAACAAGCTCCTATCCCACAAGCCATACGTTCTTCTAAAGATAAATAACCTTCTTTTTCTTTATTTAATTCTTTCAATGCTTTTAGCATAGGTAATGGCCCACAACTATAATATTTATCGAATGCTATATTATAATCTTTTATTACATCGGTAACAAATCCTCGCTTGCCAAAACTACCGTCGACTGTCGTTACATAAGTAGTTCCGATTTTTTCGAATTCTTCTTTGTAGAAGACATCACTCTCACTATTAAATCCTAATATATGAATAGTGTTGACTCCTGCTTCTTGGAATTTCTTTGCAAGTTCATATAGGGGAGGTACTCCTATTCCACCACCCACTAATAAGGCTGTCTGCCCTTTATTTAAACTAGCTATGTTATATCCTTTTCCTAGAGGACCTAGAACATCGACGCTATCTCCTACCTTCATTCGAGAAATTCGTTTTGTTCCATCGCCTTCTGCACGATAAATCATAACAAAAGTATTATTATTTTTGTTAATCTCACAAATAGATATCGGTCTTCTTAAAAGAAATTCATTACTATTTGTTACTCTAATATTAACGAATTGTCCCGCTTCATTCATATTTTCTACTATTGTTCCTTGCAAAGTTAGCTTAAATATATTGTGTGCAATTTTTTTATTTTCTACTACTTTTGTTAATTGAACCTGCATTGTTATCTCCTTTATAATATTTTCCCAAAAAAATTATTACTATACTTCTGCGATAGAAAAACTCATAGATTCTAAAACTTTCAGCAATGCATCTGCTGTATCTAAAGATGTTAAACATATAACATCCTGTTCACTTGCCGCACGGCGAATTTTGAATCCGTCACTAGTGCTTCTTTTTTCTTTTGAAGTTGTATTAATTATCATATTAATTTTGCCACTGTAAATTGCATCTAATACTGTATAATTTTGATCAGTTATTTTTCCTACAGTTTCTACTCGTAATCCTGCTTGTTCTAAATATTTTGCTGTTCCTGAGGTTGCAACTAAGTTGTAACCTATTTCTGCAAAGCGTTTTGCTAAGTGTAGAGCTTCTTCTTTTGCATCTTCACTAATTGTAAATAATACATTACCACTTTCTTTAATCTTAATACCTGATGCTACTAAGCCTTTGTATAGTGATTTTTCTAGCGTAATATCTACTCCCATAACTTCTCCAGTAGACTTCATTTCTGGTCCTAATGTTGTGTCTACATCTTTTAATTTTTGGAAACTGAACACTGGAACTTTAGTGTAAATTTTATTAGCTGCCGGTATTAATCCTGTCTTGTATCCTTTGTCTGCTAACTTCTCTCCTAATACTGCTTTCATAGCTAGTGAAGCCATCGGAACTCCTGTAATTTTACTTAGGAATGGTACAGTTCTTGAGCTACGTGGATTAACTTCTAATACAAAAACTTCGCCTTTGCTAATTACATATTGAATATTTAGTAACCCTACTATATTAAGTCCTTGTGCTAGTCTAATTGTGTAGTCTATTAATGTCTTAATAGTTTCTTCTGATAAATTTTGTGGAGGGTATACTGCTATCGAATCTCCAGAGTGTACTCCAGCACGTTCTATATGTTCCATTATTCCCGGTATGACAACTGTTTCGCCATCGCAAATTGCATCTACTTCTATTTCTTTTCCTACTAAGTATCTATCTACTAATACTGGATGTTCTGGCGAAACTTTTACGGCATTTTCCATATAATGACGTAATTCTTCTTCTTTGTAGACTATTTCCATAGCTCTTCCACCTAAAACATAAGATGGTCTTACTAAAACTGGATATCCTATTTCTGCTCCATGTTTTACCGCTTCTTCTGTCGTGAATGCTGTTTTTCCTAATGGTTGTGGTATTTCTAATCTTCTTAACAGACTTTCAAATTTATCACGATTTTCTGCATTATCAATTTCTTCAAGTGCTGTCCCTAGTATTTTTACACCTTCAGATGCTAATTTATCTGCTAGGTTTATTGCTGTTTGCCCACCAAATTGCACCACTACTCCTAATGGTTTTTCGTGATTAATAATTTCCATAACATCTTCTTTTGTTAATGGTTCAAAATATAGTTTGTCAGAAATTGAAAAGTCTGTAGATACTGTCTCTGGATTGTTATTAACGATTATAGCTTCATATCCAGCTTCTTTTATAGCTAATACCGTATGAACAGTAGCATAATCGAATTCTACTCCTTGCCCGATACGTATAGGTCCTGAACCTAATACTATAACTTTCTCTTTATCACTTACTACTGATTCTTGTTCTTGTTCATAAGTAGAGTAGAAATATGGCGTTTCTGAACTAAATTCTGCAGCACATGTATCTACCATTTTGAAGACAGGTTTTATGTTGTTATTCTGACGTAAATCGTAAATTTCTTTTTCTGACATATTCCAACGATGTGCAATTACTTTATCAGAAAATCCATATTTTTTCGCAAATAATAACATGTCTAAGTTACCAACATTATTTTTTAACTCATGTTCTATGTCGATAATATTTACCATTTTATCTAAAAAGAATAAATCTATTTTTGTTATATTATGAATTTCTTGTGCTGTAACTCCTCTACGTAAAGCCTCACCGATGAAGAATAACCTCTCATCTCCTGCTTGTTTTATACGTTTCATAATATATTCTAATTCAAATTCATCTCCATTCGGTAAACCTAAGTGATGCACTCCATATTCTAAAGAACGAATAGCTTTTAATAAACTTTCTTCGTAAGTACGCCCCATTGCCATTACTTCTCCAGTTGCTTTCATCTGCGTACCTAATTTTCTATCTGCATGTTCAAATTTATCAAATGGGAAACGTGGTATTTTACTCACTACATAATCAAGTGCAGGTTCAAAGCATGCATATGAATTTTTTGTTACAGGATTTATTATTTCGTCTAATGTTAATCCAACAGCTATTTTTGCTGCGATTTTTGCTATTGGATATCCTGTCGCTTTTGATGCAAGTGCTGATGAACGAGATACACGAGGATTAACTTCTATTATGTAATATTTAAAAGAATGTGGATCTAATGCTAACTGAACGTTACAACCACCTTCAATTTTTAACGCACGAATAATTTTTAACGACACATCACGCAACATGTGATATTCTCTATCTGTTAAAGTCTGTGATGGTGCTACTACTATAGAATCACCTGTATGAATACCTACAGGATCGATATTTTCCATATTACATACAACTATCGCTGTATCGTTACTATCACGCATAACTTCGTATTCAATTTCTTTATATCCTGCTATTGACTTTTCTAATAAACATTGAGTAACAGGAGAATAGTGCAATCCATTACTTACTATTTCTTCTAATTCATTATCATTATGACAGATTCCTCCACCAGTTCCTCCCATTGTAAATGCAGGACGAACAATTACAGGATATCCTATTTTGTTTACAAATTCATATGCTTGTTCTAAGTTATTAATTATCTCTGACTCTGGTACCGGCTCATTAAGTTCAAACATCAAATCACGGAATAATTCTCTATCTTCTGCTTGTTTTATTGATGATAATTTTGTTCCTAATAACTCAACGTCATACTCTTCTAAAATTCCACGTTCATGAAGTTCTACTGCCATATTAAGACCTACTTGTCCCCCTAATGTAGGCAACAGTGCATCTGGACGTTCTTTTCTAATTATTTTTGCAATAAATTCTGGTGTTAACGGCTCGATATAAACTTTATCTGCTATTTCTTTATCCGTCATTATCGTTGCAGGATTAGAGTTTACTAAAATTACTTTGTATCCCTCTTCTTTTAACGAAAGACATGCTTGCGTACCAGCATAATCAAATTCTGCTGCTTGTCCTATTATAATTGGTCCTGAACCGATTACTAATATAGTTTTTATATCTGTACGTCTTGGCATAACTCTTCTCCTTAATTTCTTTTTTCTTTAAAGTTTTTCATATTATTTATAAATTCATCGAATAAATAATTTGGATCGTGTGGTCCTGGTGATGCTTCCGGGTGATATTGCACCGAAAATACCGGATATTTTTTGTGGCGAACCCCTTCACAAGTTCCGTCATTAACTGCTACGTGTGTTAATTCTAAGTCCGTATTTTTTAGAGATTCTATATCTACTGCATAACCGTGGTTTTGTGAAGTTATATCAACTTTCCCTGTAAGTAAATTTTTTACTGGTTGATTCGCTCCACGATGACCGAATTTTAGTTTGTATGTCGTTGCTCCGCTAGCTAATGAGATAAGTTGATGTCCCATACAAATTCCAAAGATTGGTACTTGAGGAATTAATTCTTTTAATGTTTCTATAGTTTCTGGTACATCTGTAGGATCTCCTGGACCATTACTAACCATTATTCCATCAGGTTTTTGACGTAGTATCTCTCTTGCTGTTGCGTTATGAGGCATAACGATAATATCACAGTCACGAGCATTTAGTTCACGTAATATTCCTGATTTTGCACCACAGTCTAATAGCACTACTCTATATCCTCTTCCTGATGATAAAAATGCTTTTTTCGTCGATACTTGATTAATTTGATCTATTGGTAACTCAGTTGATTTTAATTGGCGCAATACTTCTTCTGCGTCATTTTCTATCGCTGTTATTACACCTTTAATAGTTCCATATTGACGAATTTTTCTCGTTAAACTTCTCGTATCTATACCTGCTATACCCGGTATATCTAGATCTTTTAGAATTTCATCTAATGTAAATTCATTACGAAAGTTTGATGGTTTTTCGCAAAGTTCACGGACAACCATCCCTTTTATAGAGGGATTAATTGTTTCGTAGTCATCGCGGTTAATTCCATAATTACCTATTAATGGATATGTAAAAGTAACAATTTGTCCATTATACGATGGATCTGACAGAGTTTCTTGGTATCCTGTCATCGCAGTATTAAATACTACTTCTCCTGTCATCTCAACATCACTACCAAATCCATAACCTTTATAAACTGTTCCATCTTCTAAAATTAACTGTCTATCATATTTTTTAAACATAAATATCTCCTACTATTATATATCTCTATAAACTACATTACCTTCGCACAACGTTAAAACTGGTATTCCATATACTTCTTGTCCTGTATACGGAGTATTGCGTCCTTTTGATAAGAAATTTTCTGGATTAATTTTTTCTTTTCTTTCCAAATCTATTACGACTAGATCTGCGAATTTCCCTTCTTCTAAAGTTCCATATGGCAAATCAAAAATTTCTGCTACTTTCTTACTCATCATATTTACTACTTGCTCTAGTGTGAAAATTCCTGTTTTTACAAAATATGTGTATAACTGAGCAAAAGCTGTTTCGCTACCGACTATTCCGAATGCAGATTCTGCCATTGGTACTTCTTTCTCATGAGGAGCATGAGGGGCATGGTCTGTTGCTATTATATCTATAGTCCCGTCTAACACTCCTGCAATTAGAGCTTGGCGATCTTCTGATGCTCTTAGTGGCGGATTCATCTTCCACATACCTATTGCTTCCGGAATATCATTTTCATCACTAATTAAGTGATGTGGACAAACTTCACACGTTACTTTTATCCCTGCTTTTTTTGCATCACGAATTATTCTTACTGACTCTTTAGTAGAAACGTGACATACATGATAGTGACACCCTGCATCTTCTGCAAGCAAGACATCTCGTGCTATTTGAACAGATTCGCAGACAGATGGGATACCTTTTTGACCTAATTCTTTACTGCGTTTTCCACAGTGCATACACCCACCTAATATTAACGAATTATCTTCGCAATGAGCTACAATAGCTTTATTTAATTTAGCTGCAATTTTCATAGATTGATACATCATATTAGCATCTTGTACACCACGCCCATCATCACTAAAGGCAAAAACGTGATTAGCTAACTCTTCAAAATCTGCATACTCTTCGCCAAGTTCTCCTTTCGTTATTGCTCCATACGGTAACGCACGAATAACACTATCTTTTTCTATTATGTCTAACTGTTGTTTAAGATTTTCGTAACTATCTGGTACCGGATTTAAATTTGGCATTGGCATAGCTGTAGTAAATCCACCTCGTGCTGCTGCTCTTGACGCTTGATAGATAGTTTCTTTATAACTAAAACCAGGTTCACGCCAATGTACGTGTACATCTATAAAACCAGGAGCTACAAATTTTCCTTCTAAATCTATAACTTGGGCTGTAGATTCTGTTATTTCCTCGGAAATTTTTTTAATTTGCTTTCCTTCAATTAATATATCTTTTGCTTTTAATTTCCCGTCTTCTAATATTTTCCCATTTTTTAAAAGTAACATATGCTTCTCCTCGTGTATTAGTATTTTGTATAAATTTTATAAATTGTTATCTTTTATTATTTTTTCTAGTATTGCTTGTCGCATATACATTCCATTTTTCATTTGTTCAAAAATTACAGATTTGTCAGCTTCTACTAATTCATCAGCAATCTCTACATCTCTATTAACTGGAGCTGGATGCATTACTATAGCATCTTCTTTTAATTTCTTATAGCGTTCTACAGTTAGACCATATTGTTTATGAAATTGTTCTTTTTCGAATAATACCGAACCGTCATGACGTTCGTGCTGAACTCTAAGTAACATACAGACATCAATATTACCGATAACATCATCAAAATTCACAACTTCCCCTAAAGAGTCATCGCGGAAAATTTCTGGACAGACAAACTTAACTTCTGCACCAAGTCTTGTTAAAATGTTGTAGTTACTTCGTGCAACACGAGAATTTTTTATATCTCCCACTATTACTATTTTTAGACCTTCTAATCTTCCGAAGCGTTCATACATAGTCATCAAATCTAACAAGCATTGGCTTGGGTGCTCTCCGCTTCCATCTCCACCACTTACTATCGGTACATTTAGTTTTTCTAATTGCTTATAATATTCTCGTTCTGGATGACGAATTACTAACAAGTTGCACCCGATCATCTCTAAAGTTTTGCATGTATCATATAGTGTTTCCCCTTTATTAATAGAAGATGTAGCTGTTTCAAAATTTATTATATTAAGACCTAACTTATGTTCTGCAACTTCAAAACTATGCTTAGTTCTTGTCGAATTTTCAAAAAATAAATTTGCCGCAAACAAATCTCTTCTTTCTATAGGAGTTGCTCCTGATTTCAACTCCAATCCTCTTTTTATTAGCTCATAAACTTCTTCGTTAGTTAAATTATTCATCGCCACTACATTTTTCATTATAATTACCTCCTAAATTGTAAAAAAATACCTTGTTGCTAACAAGGTATTTTGTATAAGGATCGATTCAAAATAGTTAATTTCTAGAAATAAATTTCGTTAAATTATTCCTAATAAAATTCATTAGATTTAGAAAATCTTTATACATTGAATTTTAAAACAAACAATTCACTACATCTAAGTAGTATACTCTACTTATGATTTTATTTGAATTTTTGATCTATCCTAAAATCTCTTGTTAGCCTCTCTGGACTATCTTAAAAAGATATATATTAAATTATTAAAACTTGATCTTTATTATCAACTTCTTTTAAGCGAACTTTAATATTCTCTTTACTAGAAGTTGGTATATTCTTCCCAACATAATCTGCTCTTATCGGAAGTTCCCTATGCCCTCTATCGATTAAAATAGCTAGACGGATTGCTTTCGGTCTACTAACTTCCATAATAGCATCTAAGCCAGCTCTTACCGTACGTCCTGTATACAGTACGTCATCTACAATAACAACAATTTTGTTCGTTAAATCTAATTTAAAATTAACTGTGTTTACTTTAGGTTCTCTACTATTACGTTCTAAATCATCGCGATAAAATGTAATATCCAATGTTTCTAATGCAACATTGACTCCCTCGATTTCTTTAATCTTTTCTTTTAGTCTTTTCGCCAAAAAAACACCACGAGTTTTTATTCCTACTAAGACTAAACTATAAACATCATCGCCCTTTTCTAAAATTTCATGAGCCAATCGTGTTATCATTCTATTTATAGCTTCCGAATCGAACAATACTCTTTCTTTCATACTTCACCTCAAAAAAAATAACCTCGACAAACGTCAGAGGAAATACAATAAAACACAATTAATGTGAACCAATAATTTCTTTACAGTCTCTCTGGACAGTTTAAAAGAATTTTTCTATATAAATTATTAATATTATAAATTATTAATAAAACTTTGTCAACCACTTTTTTACTCAGATAATTATAGCGGACAATTTATAATTACGTTTTTATACATAATAGTTGGCATCATTTTTTATTCGTGATAAAATCTAATGCCAACTACAACTATACAGGTATTTTTAGTATTTAAATATACTAACTATTTTTTAATAATTCTCCATTTGAAGCGATTATATCTTTATACCAATAAAAACTTTTCTTTTTGTATCTTTCTAAAGTTCCAGATCCATCGTCGTGGCGATCTACATATATAAAACCGTATCTTTTTCTTAATTCGGCAGTAGTGAAACTTACTAAATCAATACATCCCCAAGAAGTGTAACCTAATATTTCGACACCGTCTTTTATAGCTTCTGCTACTTGTACTAAGTGATCGTTTAAATATTTTATACGATAATCGTCATTTACTGTTTTTACACCGTCTACTTCAATCAATTCGTCAACTGCACCTAAACCATTTTCTACTATAAATAGAGGTTTCTGATATCTGTCATAAACATTGTTTAAGTAGTAGCGTAACCCTTTCGGATCTATTTGCCAACCCCATTCACTAGCTTCTAAATAAGGATTAGGTACTCCTCCAATTATATTCCCTTCTCCTGCTTCGATACTTTGATCGGTACTTTCACAAACACTCATATAATAACTAAACGATACAAAGTCAACTGTATTTTTTAAATCTTCTACGTCTTGGTCTGTAATTTCTAAATTAATATTATTCTCTTCAAACATTCTATTTGCGTATGACGGGTAATATCCTCTTACTTGTATGTCAGAAAAATAATAATTTTCTCTTTCAGCTTGTAATGTTTTTAACATATTTTCTGGTGTTGGAGTTAAAGGATAAATAGGCACACCAAGAATCATACATCCTATTTTAGCATCCGGAATAATTTTATGACATAATTTAACTGCTCTCGAACTTGCTACTAATTCATGGTGTATAGCTTGAAAAATATCATTTTTTGATAGATTTTCTCTAGGTGTATAAATTCCACCGCTTAAAAGTGGTGCGTGTGATATAGAATTTATTTCATTAAATGTAAGCCAATATTTAACTTTGTTTTTATAACGTTCAAAAACAGTTGTTGCATATTTTTCAAAGAAATCTATTAATTTCCTATTTCGCCAACCGTCATATTTTTTCGCTAGATGCAATGGTGTTTCGTAATGTGATAGTGTTACTAACGGTTCTATACCATATTTTTTGCACTCATCAAAAACATTATCGTAAAATTGTAGTCCTAATTCATTAGGCTGTTCATCATCGCCGTTCGGAAAAATTCTAGACCACGCAATTGATAGACGAAAAACTTTAAAGCCCATTTCCGCAAAAAGTTTGATGTCTTCTTTATATCTGTTATAAAAATCAATACCTATTAACTTTAAATTATCTTCTGTGGGTTGTTCGGTTGGTCGGTATTTCCAGCCTTTTGGTGCTACGTCTTGGACACTAAGACCTTTCCCATCTATATTGTATGCACCTTCGCATTGATTAGCAGCTATTGCTCCACCCCATAAAAAGTTTTTTGGAAATTTACTCATTTTTCATTCTCCTTTGCTAAATAATTTAGAAGTTATTTTGTTCATATTAATTATAATAAAAATTATTCTTTATGTATATATTTTTTAATATTTATTAATAAATGAACCCAAATAATAACGACTATTGTAATTTAAAATTTTTAAGATTTCTAAAATTTATATAAAAACTGATACGACATAGGCCATATCAGTTTTAAAAGTTTTATTTATATTATCTATTGTTTTCCCAATAGTGCTCTAATTCAGTTTTTATAACTGATACTCTTGGTCCAAAAATTACTTGGATACCATTTCCACCTTTTATTACACCTAGAGAACCAGCTTGTTTTAATAAATCTTCATTTACTAATTCTGGATTAGCAACTGTTGTTCTTAATCTTGTCGCACAAGCATCAACGTCAGTAATATTTCCTAATCCACCTAGTCCTTCTGCTAAAACGACAATTTCATCTTTTACACCTTCTACTTTAGCAGCTTGAGTATTTCCATCTTTTTTGTTTAAGTAGTCAGCTTTAGTATGTAGTTTAACTTCTTCTACTGCATCTTCACGACCAGGAGTTTTTAATTTTAATTTTAAAATTAAAGTTTTGAACACTAAGTAGTAAACCACAAAATAAACAGCTCCAAGAGGGATAGCTAACATCCAATTTGTTTTTGCATTTCCTTGTAAAATACCGAATAAGAAGAAGTCAATTAGACCACCTGAGAATGTTTGTCCTATAGCGATATTTAAAATGTGCATCATCATAAACGAAACACCTGCTAAAATAGCGTGTACTACATATAAAATTGGTGCAACGAATAAGAATGAAAATTCAATCGGCTCAGTGATACCTGTTAGCATCGCTGTAAGTGCAGCTGACATAAGTAATCCACCAGCTACTTTTTTGTTTTCTGGCTTAGCAGTGTGATACATAGCTAAAGCTGCTGCTGGTAAACCAAAAATCATGAATGGGAATTTCCCTGCCATAAATCTAGCGTGTTCGATTGTGAACATTCCTGTCCAGTTAGGATCACCTAATTGAGCAAAGAAGATGTTTTGAGCACCTTGAACTAATTGTCCAGAAATTTCTAACGTTCCACCAACTCCTGTTTGCCAGAATGGTAAGTAGAATACGTGGTGTAGACCGAACGGAATAAGTGAACGCTCGATTAAACCGTAAATTAAAGTTCCAACATATCCTGAACCTGTAACTAATCCACCAAGTGCATAAATACCATTTTGAACTGTTGGCCATACGTAATACATTAAAATACCTACAAATACATAAGTAATAGTAGAAATTATAGGTATAAATCTTGAACCACCAAAGAATGATAATACAGTAGGAAGTTCGATTGTGTGGTATTTGTTATGTAAATAAGAAACACCAAGACCTGCTATGATACCACCGAAAACACCCATTTGCAATGATTGGATACCTACGATAGATCCGATAGTTCCTCCTAGAACATCTTTAGAGATAGTACCATCTGCTAAAATTTGTCCGTGAGTTTTTAACATCGCATTAATAGATGTGTGCATTACGAAAAATGCAATCATTGCTGATAGTGCAGCAACTTCTTTTTCTCTTCTAGCCATACCGATAGCTACACCAACTGCGAAAATTAATGGTAATGTACCAAAAATCGCATCCCCAGCATTAGACATAACTGTAAGAATAGTATTTAAAAATGTTCCTTCTCCTAAAATAGAAGTAAGTCCATATGATGCTATAGTAGTTGGGTTAGTAAACGAAGCCCCAATACCTAGTAACAGACCTGCAACTGGTAAAACCGCTATTGGTAACATAAATGAACGACCAATACGTTGCAATACTGCGAAAATTTTATTTTCTTTCATTGTCTTTTAACCTCCAAAAAAATTATAATTACGTCATAAAAAATAAAAGACTTTTAGAGTGTATCACAAAAAATTATCGTTGTAAAGGGTATCCACACTAATTACTACGTATGGAAAGCGATTTTAAAAAAAAGTGGTAACCTTACCTTTTATTTTACACTTTCTCTACAGTTTCGAAAAAACTATAATTTATAGGCGAGTCACAAAAAATTTATCTGAAATATACTTTCATAAAAATTTTTTAAAAAAAATTTTTTATGAAAATAACAAAAGTTGTTTTCAGTAAATTTAGTGTAGAATTTACATTCTGGATTTAATAGTAAAATAGTCTATTCTA
>CAMEOL010000012.1 GCA_945929765.1 uncultured Gemella sp. | reverse complement strand
TGGTTCGTTCCAATGATCTGTATTTGGTCCGATAGGAATTACGTTAGCAGATTTTAGTATTTTTTCGCCACCAGTTCCAGTGTAGTATCCTTGTTTTATTGCTTCGAAATTTGTAGTAGACCCAAATCCACGTGTTTGATAAAGTTCGCGCATGTAATTCCAAATGTTAGGGAAGTCTACTAATCTGTTACGTGTAGCTTTGTATAGTCCGTAGTATACTACGTCAAAGCGTACCATTGTTGTATAGAATTTAACATCTACTTCAGTTAGTTGTGTACCTGCGATATATCTACTCGTTGCAAGGTGTTCTTCTATTTTATCTAAGGCACCGAAGAAATTGTTGAATCCTTTTTCGTATTCTTCTTGAGATTTTGCAAGTCCAATACGATAAATACCGCTATTTATATATTTTCCGATAAATGCATCCCATTCGTCAATTTCTGCTCGAAGGTGTTCTGGATAAAGTGTAGGAGCATCTTCTCTATGTAATGGCGAAAATGTAGTAGCAAATTCGTGAAGAATTTCTGCTGATTCACGGATTACTATGGTACCAGTTGTTTTATCAGTAAGAATAGGTACTGTAAAAGGTCCTTCGTAATCAGTTACTGTATTTTTGTATATTGCACTAAGATGAGTTACACTATATACATTATCTTTTCCGTTTTCGTGATCAGAAAATGATAACCCTTCTGGTGTGTTAGTGTGAGCAACGTAGTCAAGTGATATCGCATCTTCTAAACCTAGTAATTCACGGGCAATTATAGCTCGGTGAGCGAATGGGCAGAAAGCACCAGCTATTAAGTGATAGCGATCTGCCACTACTGGTAGTTCATTTTTGTTGTTACCGAATTGTCTTCTAAAATGTGTCATTAATATTCTCCTTGATATAAAGTTAGCTTAATTTTAACTCACTATTAATGACAAGTCAATTATGCAGCTTTTATTATAATTTTCTTTTTCTTATTAGTGTTATAGCTAATCCTAGGATAGCTAATCCTACTAATGATGTTGTTGTAGTAATTCCAGTTTTAGGTAATATGCTACTGTTATTTTTTGAAGGAGAGTTAGTATTTATTTCTTGATTTTTAGACTCATAGTTAGGTTGAGTTTTATTTTCTGTTTGAGATAATACTATGTTTGTATTAGCATATTTAATTACATATTTTGAGAAGTGACTAACAGTAAATGTTATATATTCTCCATTTTGTTCAAATGAAATTTCTTCTAGGTTATTAGTTTGTTCGTTTAGATAATATAATTTTTCTACAAGTTTATCTACTTTTATTTTAACATCGTATTGTTCGTTATCTTTATATACTTTTTCTGTTCCATCGCTGTTTTTAATCGTTATATCAAAAATGTCATATAGATTGTTAGAATATGCATTTGCAATTTTTGATATTAATGTTTTTTCGTCATCTTCTGAAACTTTCGAAACTGTAAGTATTTCATTGCCTAGTAAGTTTTTGCTAGTTATAGTCGTATTGCTTGTAGTAATAGATACTGTATTATTATCATTTTTTTCTATCACATTGCTAGTGTTATTATTTGTGTTAGAGTTATCCGTGTTAGAAGAATTGTCGTTTGTATTGGCATTTTCTTCAACAGTAGAATTGTTGTTGTTTGTATTATTATTTTCTTCAGCAGCAGAATTGTTGTTGTTTGTATTATTATTTTCCTCAACAGCAGAATTGTTGCTGTTTGTAGAATTATTTTCTTCAACAGCAGAATTGTTGTTGTTTGTAGAATTATTTTCTTCAACAGAAGAATTGTTGCTGTTTGTATTATTATTTTCCTCAACAGCAGAATTATTATCGTTATTGCCTGGTGTAGTTGTAGTAGGTTTAGTTGACCAATCAAATTCTAGAATTGCATTTTGAGAACCATCTCCATTTGGAGCTAGAGCGTCCATCATATCCACAGATACTCTTATTCCTACTTGGTTTTCTTCTTTAGGAATTGTGAAACGAACTTTTTTAGGGAATTTTATTCCGTTTTTTTCATAAGTTTCTACAACTTCAACATTATTAAGTTTAGTAACATCCCCAATATCGCTTAAACTAGAATAAACACTAGTTTTAGTTACATGCCCAGTTGCATTAAATGCTGCAATATACATTGGTTTAAATGTTAGTGTTATTATTCTGCTGTCGTTATTTTCTTCAACATAAGCAGTATGCTCAATAGCTCCATGTCCCATTGATTGTTTTGAAGGATCAGCAGCTTGCTTCATAGCTACTGAAATATTATACCCTGAATTTGTAGTATTTTCTTTTTCTGGAGTTTTCTTAGCAACGGTATTAGACGTTAAAGTTACTATTTTTTTAGAATCTTCAACAGCAGTTTTTTCATATAGCGTCTTTGTTACTTTATAAATGTCCCCATCTTGCATATTTTCATCATTAATTTTTATTTTACTATCGTTAGTATTAGAAGTAGTTTCATTGTATATTATTGTACTTTCGCCATTTCTAATACGTTCTATTTGGGTATTAATTTTCCAGTTTCGGTTGTACGGTTCTTTTAGCAATGTTTCGTCTATTGGCTTATCAAGATTTTTAATGAATTCTGTGTAAAGGTCTATACCTTGAATTATACCTTCGCCACCAAAATATTTAGAACGTCCGTGGAACCAGTGTAGTAGGTTTAAGATCGTCAAATCTCCAGAAGGTTCAACACTAACTTCATTATTTGTAGCAAGAATATTTAATAATGTTGCTGTACGTTGAGGATAGTATGCTTGAATATTCTCTGGTTTAATAGCAAGTGCTTGTAATTCTTCGCTTGTGTATGGAATGTTTGCAGGTAGGTTATTGTTTGATATATCTAATATATTTAACTTACCATTTTCTTTAATAATATTTACAGGTATTTCAGTAAATTCATTGTTAACTAAATAAACTGAACCATTGTTTTTTGCTAATCTAGCCCATAATTCGTTAGATAGACTAGTTAAATTGTTATAGTTAGCATAAAGAGTATTTAATGAATTTGCATTTGCAATTTCTGCAGGTATAGAAGTTAAATTATTATTAGTAACTGCAAGTTTTTTTAGAGAACTTACTTTTCCGATTGATGAAGGAAGTTTTTCTAGTTTGTTGTTAGCTAAACCTATAAATGTCAGTTTATTATTATTTTGGAAGAAATTATCATCTATAGTAGATATGTTGTTTTCTGATAATGATAAACTTTCTAATTTTGTTAAGTTAGCTATAAGGTTAGCAGGTACATTATTTAACCATGATTGCTCTAATGATAGTTCTAATAACTCAGTATTGTTTTTCAGTAAATTGTCAGGTAATGACACTAGTTTATTAGAAGAAAGAGATAATGTTTTTAATTTTGTATTATTTGCAAATATGTTTTCAGGAATATTTGTAATTTGATTTCCACCAAGATAAATTTTTTCAATATTCACAGCTTTTGCAAATAAATCTTCTGGAAGTTCTCCTAGTTGGTTACTGTCAGATTTAAATGTTGTAACCCCAGGTCCCATATTTTTCAGTAATTCTATATTATATATTTTCCCCATGTCGACAGCATCATCAATAAGTATAGAACCTATATTAATTTCTCCCGAAAAATTATAAAGTTCTTCTGCTGTAACAACACCATCTTTATTTGTATCGACTCCGTTAGCTATTAATTTTTTTTGAAGAAGACTATCGCTTTTTGCTCGTTCTTCTTTTTCTTCTATTACTTTGTTAAAATCTGTCCAACCTTTTTTGATTTCTGGTTTGAATTTTAATTTAACTTTAGTGTATTTGTCGAAATCTCCTATTTGACTTTGTAAACCACCCATATGACCAACAAGAACGGCAGCTAGATGAATTTGATCTAAATCTGTAATGTCCATTGTAAATGTGGCTTGTTCATATTGTCCAGCGCTATTTTGTGAACCGTAAAACTCTTTTGTGGCAGATGATAACGTTCCGTTATTTTCTATTGCAAAATCATAAAGACTGTAGCCAAATAATAGATTTAACATCGTTATTTTCATTTTTCCGTCTTTTACTTCTAACTTAACGTTTTTATCAAAAAATCCTTCTAACATCGAAGTTCCTTCGCGACCATCGGCATATAGAGCATTGAATCCTAATGTATAGACACCGTCTTCTAACTTATCTGTTAAAGTGTAAGTTTTTGTTTCTTCTTCTACTTTTTTGTCTTCGCCAAACTCATATGTTTTACTAGATGTTCCATCAGTGTAATTAAATACTACTGTGTTTTTGCCATCTTTTTTCCATGTTGTAAATATTTTTTCTGCTTCGCCGATACCTAGACTATAAATATTACCATTCCATTTTGGAGCGAAGTTATTTATATCAAATTCTACATTGTTTATTGTGATGCTTTTTGTTTTTTTGTATAGATCACGAGTATTAATGTTTTTTTCTGGTATAAAGTGTACTTCTTTGTAGTTTTCATCAAGTGTAACGTCGCTTATAATATTTTCATCATTAGGTGGAGTAACTACTGAATTATTATCTTCTGTATTGCTTGTGTTTTCAGTGTTGCTTTCTGTATTAGTTTGTACTTCTTCTTTAGGAAAATTAATTTTCGTTCCATCTTGTAATGTAATGTTTATAACATTAGCTGTATCTTTCATAAGATCTCTGATTGCAGCATCTTCAAATCTAATACCGAACCATCTAGAAGCAGTACCGCTTTTTATTTGATCTAGTGTTAGAGCAGTACCGTTAATTGAAATGTCTTTAATTTGATCGAAAAATTCTATGTTTTTTGTTTTATCAGTAAGTTGTAAAGTTAAGTATTTAGTAGTGTTGTCCCAGTTACTTTCTATAGTAGCAGATGCAATTTCATAATTTATTTTATTTTCTGCTACATTATCAGTAGTAGTTGTCGGTGGAATATATCCTTCATCAACATAAACAGAGCTAGAACCATCTTCGAATATAAATTCTATTTTATGTTTAGTTTGTTTCTGAAAATGTTCTAATGCTCCGCTAGCATTTGTTGTCACTACACCATCGTTAAGTGCATAATATGTAGAACTATAAGTACCTTTATTATTAAATCCAAAATCTTTGCCATCTAATAGTACTTTAGTAACTTTAGACCAGTATTTGCTGAATATAACGCTATTACCTTCAGTCGCAGATATATTAAATTTAACGGCGTTATCTTCTATGTAAGGTGCAGTTATAGAAAAACCGTTACTTATTTTGTTTTCTTCACTAGCTACTGCTATATTATTAGTTTCTGAATTAATTATAGCTTGCGTAGAGAACAAACTAGTAGTTACAGCTAGCGGTATTATAACCTTTTTAAATTTTTTCTTTTTCATAAAAAACCTCCTCGATATAACAGTAAATGATAATCATTATCATTTGACAAATAAATTATAGCACACTTTATCTTATTTGAAAACATTTTATTTTGAAATATATTAAATTTAAGAATTGTATATTATATTTATAAGTTTAGTTGAAACTATATATATTTTTGATATACAATATAATGGTATTAATTTTAAAGGAGAAGATAATATGAAAGTTGCAATAATAGGAGGAGGAATAGTAGGATCTACGTGTGCTTACTATTTATCAAAAGAAAATTTAGACGTTACATTATTCGATTACGGAGTTGGGCAAGCAACAAAAGCATCTGCCGGAATTATAAGTCCGTGGTTCTCAAAAAGGAGAAATAAGGCGTGGTATAAAATGGCACGTCTTGGTGCAGACTTTTATTTGAAATTAGTAGCTGATTTACAAAAAGATGGATATAATACCAATTTTTATAAACAAGTAGGAGTTTACTTATTAAAAAAAGATGACAGCAAATTAGAAGAATTGTTCGATATTGCTTCTGAAAGACGAAAAGAGTCGTCTATGATAGGAGATTTAAAGATCTTATCTTTGGAAGAAGCGAAACAAAAAATAAATTCATTTAATAATAATGGGCGTATATTGTTTGCTAGTGGTGGTGGACGCCTTGAAGGAGAAAGACTTGTAACTACTTTAATAAATGCCAGTAAAGTGAAAGTTGTACACGAAAAAGTTTCTTTAGAAAAAGAAAATGATTTTTATATTGTTGATGGCCAAAAATTTGATAAAGTAGTTTTAGCAGTTGGAGCGTGGTTGCCAGAAATTTTAAAACCGTTAGGTTATGAAGTGGACGTTAGACCGCAAAAAGGGCAGTTGCGAGATTATAAAATTAAAGATGAAAATAGTGGACAATATCCTGTAATTATGCCAGAAGGTGAATTAGATATTATTCCGTTTGAAAATGGTGTCGTTAGTGTTGGTGCAACACACGAAAATGAAATGGGCTATGATTTAGCTGTCGATAAAAAACAACTGGATGAATTTGGTAAGGAAGCACAACATTTTTTAGAAAATCTAAAAGAAGCGGAAATAATAAACGAGCGAGTTGGAATTAGAGCATATACATCAGATTTTTCGCCATTTTATGGAAAAATTCAAGACGAAAAAAATATTTTTGTAGCTAGTGGATTAGGTTCATCGGGGCTAACGACAGGCTGTATCATAGGATACAATTTAGCTATGATGTTATTAAATAAAGAAACAACACTAGACGAAACCCAATACCCTGTAGAAAAGTATGTAACGAAGATAAATAAGTAAGTACATATTTATTAGACGTTAATTAGATAACTTTTTAGATTGCTATGTTATAATAATATTAGCTAGAAATAGGAATTGCTAATTATACATATCAATAAATAACAATTTCTTCTAGAAAACTAACGACAAAGATTAAGCTAAATAAAGAATTATAAGAAAAAATAAATAACAACTGTTGCTCTTTCTTTGTGGTTCTTTAAAACAACAAAATAGAAAATAATAATTACAAAAAATTGGGGTTGGCATGAAATATTTAACAAACGAAGAAGTGCAACAAGCACAAAAAAACATAAGTATAATAAAACCATATAAAACTACGAAAGAAATAATATTTTCTAACGTGTTTACGTTTTTTAACGGGATGATTTTAGTTCTTGCAGTTTTCGTAGCATCGACATTCAGATTCGAAAACTTACTTTTTGTTTTTGTAATTATAATAAATACTGTTATTGGTATTTACCAAGAAGTTAGGGCAAAAAATGCTTTGGAAGAATTAAGTCTACTTAGTAGAAGTAAGTATCGAGTAAATCGTGACAATAGAACGATAGAAATAGATTCAGAAGAAATAGTTCTTGGTGAATATTTGCATCTGAATTTAGGAGATCAAATACCTTGTGATGGAGAAATTGTTGCAGGAGAAATAGAAGTAGACGAATCTTTACTTACAGGTGAAAGTGATAATATCCACAAAAATATAGGGCAAAGTGTCATGAGTGGAAGTAATGTAGTAAGTGGAAGTTGTCTTATTCGAGCTACAGCTGTAGGAGAAAATAGTTATATTAACAAGTTAGCTATATCTACGAAACAATTTAAGAAATATCCATCAAAATTACGTGATTATTTAGATACAATATTAAAAGTTATTTCTGTATTACTAATTCCAATAGCAGGATTATTGTACTACCGAGGGACTTTGCAAGGGAAAGGTTATGTAGACATAGTATTAAGTAGTGCAGGTGCTTTAGTTGGGATGATTCCAGAAGGATTAATACTTTTAGTGAGTGTGTCTCTTGCGGTATCGGCATATAAACTTACTCGAAAAAAGGTATTAGTTCAAGAGTTATATTGTACAGAGACGCTAGCTCGAGTAGATGTTCTTTGTTTTGACAAGACGGGAACTATCACTACGGGGAATATGCACGTAGTAGAAATAGATAAAGAGTTGGAAAGTATTTTGGCTAATTACTTGAGTCATTTCGATGATGAAAATGCAACTTCTCGTGCTTTGAAAGATTATTTAAAACTTGGATCAGATTGGCACGTAAGGAAGAAAGGTGCTTTTTCGAGTAAAGATAAATTTTCTTATATTCAGCTAGAAGATGGAGGTACGTATTTCTTCGGTGCTTATGAATTTTTAGGATTAAATAGTGCCATGGCAGAAAAATATGAAAATTACAAAAAAGACGGTTATCGTATTTTATCTCTTGTTCATTGTTCCGGATATGTAGAAAAGCCCAAAGATGCAAAATTAGTAGGGCATGTTGTTCTTTCTGACGAAATAAAAGACAATACGCAAGAAACTTTCGCTTACTTTAATAGCCAAGGTGTCGACATAAAAATTATTAGTGGGGACAATCATATCGCCGTTCTCGGAGTTGCTAAGAAAGCAGGTTTTAAACAAGATGCAACTGCTGTAGATATGACGCAAGTAACGGACGAAAATTTCGAAAAAACTGTTCTAAATAATGATATATTTGGTCGTGTAACGCCAGAACAAAAAGAACGAATGGTTGAAGTTTTACAGAAAAATGGCAAAACCGTTGCTATGAGTGGAGATGGTGTTAACGACGTTCTAGCACTAAAAAAAGCAGATATTAGTTTTGCAATGAATGGTGCTACGAGTGCGGCGAAAAGTGTTGCCAATATTGTATTTTTAACTGACGATTTCGGAGTATTTTATAATATTCTTATGGAGGGACGTCGAGTTATTAATAACATTCAGAAAGTAGCATCGTTATTTTTAACGAAGACATTTTTCTCTATAACTTTTGCTGTGTTAAGTGTTTTGCTGAGTTTGAAGTTTCCGTTTATTCCAATTCAATTTACGATTATTTCTGCTATTACAATAGGAATTCCATCGTTCTTTTTAACTTTTGAAGAGAATAAGGAACGTGTGAAAAATAACTTTATGCAAGATGTTTTAACTAATGCAACTATTGGTGGTGGTATTTTAGTTTCGGCAATTTTAATAGTGAATTTTTTAGGGTTAGAACCGAGAAATGCAGGAGTAATTTGTTTTATTCTAGCACTAATTAACGGGTTATTAATGGTTTACAAGGTGAGTTTACCTTTTAACAAACATAAAATTCTACTTTTAGTGCTATTATTTGTAGGAGCATTAGTAGGTGTAGTAGCTAATATCTTTATTCTCGAAAAAATGTTTATTGTTTTTAATAGCCGTGAACTAACTGTTTTAGCATTATTGGCTATTGTTGTTGCAGTTATTCATATCATATCGATAAAAAAGAAGAAAGCTATAGTCAATAAGTTTTAATTTAAAAGTTTATTCACATATTAAGTTGTATTTAGAAAAAGCATAATGGACAATGTTTATTTTCCATTATGCTTTTTTATTATCTTTCTTTGTAAATTCTTCTATGCTGTTCTATTTTTTCTAGATAGAACTTACTAGTTGTGTCAATTTGTTCTACAGCTGCATTTCCTGTTTCGTCAACTTCAACCGTTTGGAAGAACATTTTTTCGTATTCTTTAACAGAAAGACGAGTTCTTTCTGAAAAATCAGTGTTTAAACGATCTTTTCTTAATTGTTGTTTGAAGTTATCTACTAAAGTTAAACTGAATATTTCGCACACAGCACCACTTCCGTAGCTATATAGAGCAATATTGTCTCCTGTTGATAATTCAGAACTTTGTTCTAACAATGAAAGTAATCCTAGGAACAGTGAACCTGTGTAGATGTTTCCTATTTTTTGGCTATAGATTATTGACTGCATAAAACTATTTGTTAATAGCTGTTGATGTTCTGTAGGAGTATCTTCTCCAAGAAGAGCATTTAGACCCTTTAACCCAAGTTTCGGGAATGGAAGATGGAAGCAAATTGCTTTAAAATCTTCTATTTTTTTGTTGTTTGTTGTTAAATATTGTTGCCACGTAGTAGCTAAACAATCTAAATATAACTCTGTCGAAAATTTCCCGTCAACGAAAGGGTATGGAGAATAATTAGGACGCCAAAAATCCATAAGATCACGTGTTTGGTAGATGTTATCGTTGTTAATAACAGCTATTTTTGGATCTTTAGTTATTAGCATGGCTATACTTCCAGCTCCTTGAGTTGATTCTCCTCCGGCTCCTATACCATATTTAGCTATATCGCTTGCGATGACTAATACTTTAGATTCAGGTTTGTTGGCGATATGATTGCGTGCCATCTCTAAACCTGCCGTAGCACCGTAGCAAGCTTCTTTAATCTCGATAGAACGTGCGAATGGTTGGATCCCAAGAAGTCCGTGGATAAATACAGAAGCAGCCTTACTTTGATCTATTCCTGTTTCTGTTCCGACAATAATCATATCTATCTGCTTTTTATCTTCATCTGTTAAAATATCACTAGCTGCACTAGCTCCTAATGTTACTATATCTTGATTGATAGGAGTTACACTCATCTCAAGTTGCATAAGACCTTTTGTAAACTTCTCTGGTTCTATATTACGACTTACTGCTAAATCAGTGATATCAAGATAATATTTAGGTATTGCAAATCCTATTTTATCAATTCCAATTTTCATTTTTTTTCCTCACTAATTGTTGTTTTTTATTAATAATGAAATACCTTGTCCACCGCCTATGCATAGTGAACATAATCCGTAGTTTTTATTTTGTTTTTTCAGTTCGTGAATTAATGTTACTAAAATTCTAGTTCCACTTGCACCTATCGGATGCCCTAGAGCTATTGCTCCGCCATTAACATTAACTTTTTCTTCGTCTATTTTTAGGTCTCGAACAACTGCTATTGATTGTGTTGCGAATGCTTCGTTAAGTTCAAAAAGATCTATTTCTTCTATATTAATGTCATTTTTTTTCAGTAATTTTTTTGTTGCACAGATAGGACCAAGACCCATAACTTCGGGATCAAGACCGCTACTAGCATATGCTTCTATATATGCTAATGGTCGTAAGTTAAGTTCTTTAACTTTTTCTTCTGATGCTAATATTACAACTGCAGCACCATCGTTTATTCCAGACGAATTACCTGCTGTTGACACACCGTCTTCTTTAAATGCCGGACGTAATTTTGCTAGTTTTTCTATTGTACTACCAAAACGAGGGTATTCGTCTATTTCGAAAATTACTTCTTGACGGCCTGCCTTTACAGTTACAGGGACAATTTCGTCTTTAAATTTGTTATTTTCAATTGCTTTTTGAGCTTTAATTTGACTATTTAGTGCGAATTGATCAGCTTCTTCTCTAGAAATGTTATATTTTTCTGCGATATTCTCTGCGGTAATTCCCATATGGTAGTTATTGAATGCATCTGTTAAACCATCATTAATAATAGAGTCAATAAATTCTACGTTACCTAATTTACTACCAAATCTATTAGTCTTAGAAATGTAAGGTGCTTGACTCATAAATTCAATTCCACCACAAACTACGATGTCGTTTTCTCCAGATAAGATACTATTTGCACCTAAAGTTACACTTTTTAGTCCTGAACCACAAACTTTGTTAACTACAAAAGCTGATTTTTCTTTTGGAATATCAGATTTTATTGCTATTTGACGAGCTATATTTTGTCCTAATCCCGACTGCAAGACGTTACCGAAGATAACTTCATCAACGTTTTCTGGTGATATTTTTGCAGTGTTTAAAGCAAATTTTACTAATTCTGCACCGACATAGGAAGGTGAAGTATTAGAAAGTGATCCTCCGAATGATCCGATTGCAGATCTATGAGCTGCTAATATTGCTATTTTAGTCATGAAAATTCTCCTGAAATTCTTCTTTTATTGCAAGTATATTCTACTATAAAATTGTTAGAATTTCAATTTATCTTGATTTGTTTTGTTGACAATATCAAAAAAAAAATAAAATAAAATTTGTATCTATAGAAAGAACTTGTATAATAAATCAGAAATTTTCTATAGTTATTTTCAAAAGTGTTATATATCCAACAAAAAATTTTTTTAAAATTGTTGGATATCCAACAAAAAAATGAAGATAGTTTACAAACATGATAGCAATAGACTTAGAAGCATTCAAAAAATTATAAACGCGTTATAAAAAAATAACAATTCTAGTACAGGTATAACAGTTCTTAAAAATCGACTATAACAATTACTCTTGTACAACAAATAAATATATAGAAAAAAATTGTATTATAAAGTTATTCGCTTCTGTAATAATTTCTGTAAGATTAAGGATGTAAGCAATATCTATGTTTTTGTTGGATTAAGATTCTGTTATAAAATTGTTTGCATAATTTTTTAATAAAATGCTTGCATTTTGCAAAAAACTGTATTACAATAACAGTGTAGATGGAATAAATGAACCACTACTTGATATAACTACTAAATAATAAAGAAAGGAGGAAAACCGATGTACAAATTTAATGTAGAGAGAATTACTATCCCTTTAAAACAACACGTAGGTGCCCCTTGCAAACCTATAGTAGAAGTTGGGCAAGAAATTAAAAGAGGGCAATTAGTTGCAGTTCCAAATGGATTAGGTGCGAATATTCATAGTAGCTTATCTGGAGTAATAGAAGAAGTAACAGAAACATCACTAGTTCTTAAATTAGACGAAGTTCAAACAGATGATTATGTGAAATTAGAAAAAACAGATGATTATTTACAAAAGATAAAAGATGCTGGAATAGTAGGTCTAGGAGGAGCTGGATTCCCTGTTGGAATTAAGCTATCAACTCGTATAGAAGGTGGATACATTTTAGCAAACGCAGCTGAGTGTGAACCTATACTTTCTCATAACATTAAATATATGGAAGAACACCCAGACGTAATTATCCGCGGTCTAAAATATATGATGGAAATTACAGGTGCTAAGCAAGCGTATATTGCAATGAAGACGAAATATCGTAAAGCCTTACTAGCAATAGGAAAAGCTTGTAAAGACGAACCTAACATAGCTGTAAAAATATTAACAGATATGTATCCAGCAGGAGATGAGCGAGTTATTGTTCGTGAAGTTTTAGGAAAAGTTTTAGAAATAGGACAATTACCACTTGAAGCTAACGCAGTAGTTTCTAACATAGAAACTATTAGAAGAATAACAGAAGCTATCGAAGATGATAAACCGCTTATAGATAAAGATATTACTGCTGGTGGGGGAGGAAACCAAGGACAAGTATTTTTCGATGTCCCAGTTGGCTGGCGAGC
>CAMEOL010000011.1 GCA_945929765.1 uncultured Gemella sp. | reverse complement strand
ACGGATTTACAAACTTCGGTGCTTTTACTGCTAATATTAAAACAGAAGATGGGGAATTTTTAGGCGTACAAGGAGAGTACGGGTTTCATTCTTTATCAGATACCAGTCAAATATTAGTTACGTTTTATCCTTTTGTTTTGGGAGTGATTTTTTTAGTTATTTCTTCAGCAACGGTAGTATCGTATATATATAGTCGATTATCTAATAAACGAATTACTGATTTATCAGAAAAAGTAAAACAAATGAGAAGCTTAGAAAAAGGTTTAGAATGTAGTGCTTATGGTCAAGATGAGATATCTAATTTAGGAAAAAATATAAATACATTATATAATAAGTTGTTGTTAAGTATAGATGAATTAAAAGCAGAAAATGAAAAAGCTATTTTAAGAGAGAAGCAAAAAGTAGTGTTTTTACAAATGGCGTCCCACGAATTGAAGACACCTATAGCAAGTATGATGGGAATAGTAGAAGGTATGTTATACAATGTAGGAAAATTTAAAGATCATGATAAATATTTAAAAAAATGTCATAATATTTTAAATGAGCAAAGCGAATTAGTGCAGTCAATATTAGAATCTACTCAAGAAAAAGATTCTATAACATCTGAGTTTTCTGAAATTAGAATTGATGAGCTGTTGTTAGAAAATATGGAACATTACAATGTTTTGTCCGAAGTTAATAATTATAATTTTGATGTAACATTGGAGGAAGTTAGGGTTATTGCTAACAAGGTATATTTATTAAAAGCGATAAATAACATTCTAGACAATGCGTTCAGATATACAAAAAAAGATGGTACTATAAAATTAATACTAACAAAAGATAGATTAGTTATAGAAAACGAAGCAGAATACTTGTTATCTAATGAAGAACTAGAACAGATATTCCAACCTTTTTATCGTCCGGATTTTAGTAGAAATAGAAAAGATGGCGGTACGGGTATAGGTCTATATTTAGTAAAACAAATACTAGATAAGCACAATTATAAGTATACTATTGAGGTAAGAGAGAATAAATACGTCAATTTCACGATAAATTTTAGGTGAAGATAAGCTAAATAGATAATATATCTTGAATAAAATTTATTGATAAAAGTTAATATATAAAATAGGAGCGACTCTAAAATAAATTTTGAGTCGCTCCTTATGTTTTTATATTTTTGAAAAATTTTTTAATTTCTAAATAAAGAACTTATTAATTCTAATTGGCTTTATAGTTAATTAGAGTGTTTATTGAAATTTTTAAATAATTATATTTTCCAAATTTTTCCGATATTATTTCTTAGTTCGTAATTGTCCATAAACCATTCGACATTACCATTGAAATTACGTTTGAATTGAAGTACTTTGTAATCAGTAGCTTCTTCAGAAAAATCAGATGATGTTCCGAAGAAGTTGTAATATTTAAAGCCATTTTTTATAGCATATTTCATCATGTGGAATGTAATAGCATAAGGTCCTTCGAAACGATTGTATTTTTGGAAAGCTCCACTAGTAAAGTAAATTAAGTCTTGTCCAACTTCTAAGAAGCTTGCACAAGATAAGTTAATTATGTTTCCTTCGCTGTCTTTAAGTTCTTTTATTTTTTCGATTTTCTTTTGCCAGATTGCAATATTTTCGTCTAATTCTTTTAGCTTATTGATAGTTTTCTTTTGATTGACCGTACCAGCATTTAATTTTTCTGCTAAATCTTCTTTTTCTGCAATTAAATTGTTGATTGTTTCTGTCGTTTTAGTAATAAATAAATCACAATCAATATATGATAGTAATAATTTTACATTATCGCCAAAAATGTTTTTTATATTTTTGAAATATTCATTATCTCTGACTTGGAAGTCTATACGTTTTTCTGTTTCTCTGTTTATAGCGTCAAAAATTTTAGCATCTTCTTCGTTGAAAATGTCTAATTCTCTTACTAGAACACCTTCTTTAACAGTTCTATTAATAGTATAACGTGCAATTTGAGAAACGTTTTTTAGTAAATTAGCTTCGGTAATATTTGTCATATCTTTAGAAAAAACACAACGAGAAGCTAGAGTAGGATTCGAAAATAAATCTTCGTTCATAGGTTTAAATCCTATAGCCGTTAATTTTTTATGGACATTACCAGCAATACTATTTTCACCTATTTCTTCAACATCGTTAAATATTTTTTCGTTAATAAATGGATTGACACGCACGGCTAAAACGCGCATATCTTTAGCAAAATATTTTTTAACTTCTTCAAAGTAAAATTTTGATAGTTCTTCGTTGTTAAAATCCATAATAGGACCGTATTGGGTAGTCGCTTTAAAAAATAATTTTTTGTAAGGGAAATATAGAAAAATAGAGTATGCTAATATTTCATTATTTTCTTTTACTGCTAAAATTTTAGATTTTAATCCGTTATGATCTGCTAATTTTTTATAAAGAGCGGTTTGTGAAAAAAAGTAGCGATCATTGTTAGTTTTTTGATGATTGTTTAATTCTTCGAAAGAAATTTCTGTAAAAATCATTAATTTTCTCCTTAATATTTGTATTTCGTATAAAAAGTTAGATAGCAAAATAAAAGATCTGCATATATATAAATATATATAATTTTATCTAAAATCTTTGTAGTTTTATATTTTCAAGAATTTTCCAATATTATTTCTTAGTTCGTAATTGTCCATAAACCATTCTACATTACCTTTTAGTGTTCTTTTAAATTGTAATATGGAGTGATCTGTAGAATTTTTAGAGAAGTCACTAGACGTACCGTACAAGTTAAAAAACTTAAAGTTATTATTAATTGCAAATTTAATAGCATCGTACGAAAGTGCATATGGACCTTCAAACATATTAAGTTCTTTATCTGTAAGTCCTTGGAAGTAAATTAAATCTTGTCCTGACTGCAATAGAATAAATATTGAAAGAGGTACTTCGTTAGAAATTTCATATGTTTCAATCTTATTTATTTTTTTTTGAATACTAACTATATTTTTTTCAATTTCGTTTATTTTATTTGTTGTTTTTTTATAGTTAATGTCTGGATTGTTTTTTATTTGTTCTTCTAGTTCTGTCTTTTCCTTTTGCCACTTTATTAAAGTATTTTTTTTATCTTCTAAATACTCTACTTTATCTATGTATGCTAGATTAATGATAATATTGTCACCTAATATATTTTTAAGAGTTTTAAAGTAATTTACATCTCTTAATGACGTTGTTATTCTATCGTTCGTTGATTTTAGCAATTTAGCGAAAGTATTTTCATCGTTGTTACAAAATAAGTCCAATATTCTTATTTTAACTTTATCAGATATTGTTTTGTTTATAGAAGATTTAGCTTTTGGTGTCAAATTGTTCATTATTTTATCTTCTGTTAAATCGGTTAAATCTTTAGAAAAGACACAACGAGAAGATAAAGTAGGGTTAGAAAATAAATCTTCATTCATAGATTTAAATCCTATAGCCGTTAATTTTTCATGAACATTCCCAGCGATACTATTTTCTCCTATCTCTTCAACGTCGTTAAATATTTTTTCGTTAATAAATGGATTGACACGCACGGCTAAAACGCGCATATCTTTAGCAAAATATTTTTTAACTTCTTCAAAGTAAAATTTTGATAGTTCTTCGTTGTTAAAATCCATAATAGGACCGTATTGGGTAGTCGCTTTAAAAAATAATTTTTTGTAAGGGAAATATAGAAAAATAGAGTATGCTAATATTTCATTATTTTCTTTTACTGCTAAAATTTTAGATTTTAATCCGTTATGATCTGCTAATTTTTTATAAAGAGCGGTTTGTGAAAAAAAGTAGCGATCATTGTTAGTTTTTTGATGATTGTTTAATTCTTCGAAAGAAATTTCTGTAAAAATCACTAACTTTCTCCTTGTAAATTTTTTATCTTATTTTAAACATCTTATTTTAAACATACCTAAAGAATTATATAATAAATATGTGAAAATTGAAAGTAATTAGGGTATATAAAAAAATTAATGATAAAAAAGTTATAATATGTAAGGATATATTAGAGAAAAGTCAAATATACAAAAACTATTGCTATTCTAGATTTATTTTGTTTTATAAAACTAAAATACTTATTTTCTTTTTTTTCTGGATTTTCTTCGATGTTATTCATATGATTTCTTCTTTGATTGTATATTTTTTATAGTACAATATATTTAGTACAATATATTAAATTTTAGAATAATAAATGTGTAATATATCAATAATTATAGCAAAAAAAAAAAAACAACAAGTGGGATTGTAGTTATAAAAATCTAATAAAAAACAGTTTTAAAATATTAAAAAAATTAAATTGGTAAATTTTAAAGTGAAAATTTATAATAAATAAACTATTAGATATATTATAGATATTACTTGCTAAATGTTGTTAATTATCATATAATGTATTACAAAAGTAACACAAAGAGGAATGATCAATGAGTACATTAACTATAAGATTAAATAAAGATGAAGAAAAACTATTTAATTCAGTGGCAGGTCTTTATGGCGGAAAACTTTCAACAGCAATTAAACAGTTAGCTTTAGAAAAAATTGAAGATGAATATGATGTGACGTTAATTAAAGAATTTGAAGAACGTGAAGATAGAAATGAAGTCAATCTTATTTCTTTTGATGAATTAAAGGAAGAGTTAGGGATATAGATGTATAAAGTTGTGTTTGATGATAATATAAAAAAAGATTTAAAAAAATTAGACAAACAAACTCTAAAAGTTTTATTTAATTGGGTTGAAAAAAACTTACATAATACTTCAGAACCAAGAATAAAAGGAAAAGCATTAGTAGGTAACAAAAAAGGTTATTGGAGATACAGAATAGGAGATTATAGATTAATAACTAGAATAGAAGATACTAGGCTTTTGATAATTGCGATTAATTTCAAACATAGAAAAGAAATATATAAATAATATTTAGTATTTTGACACAAACAATGTTATAAGGGTATTTAATATAAACAAAAAGTGTGTAGATGAATTTTATGTTCATCACACACCTTTTATTTATACTAGAAATCAATTTAAATTTTCTTTATTTTTATAGTACTAACCATTAAATATGCTAAAATTACTGTTAGGATAACTAGAGCAAAATTAGGGATACTATTGAACATAGATAACACAGCTAAAATACAACCACATGTCGTAATCGGAACACCAGTATAATAGCCGTCCGCCATAGTAGTAATATTAAACCTAGCTAATCTGAATATACCACAACAAGTATAAACACCACAAATTACGGCAGTTATAACGGCTAAAGAAATAAATTCGGTTGAAGTGCTAGTTTTTGTAAAAATTAAAAAAGCAGGTGCTACACCGAAGCTCAAAGCATCACAAAGAGAATCTAATTGTTTTCCTATCTCAGATACAATATTCAACTTTCTAGCAACTATACCGTCATACCTATCAGCCAATACTGCAAAAATTATAAAGACACTAGCATATAAAAATTTACTGTTTGATGTCATAATAACTGACATAAATCCAAAAAATCCATTACTTAAAGTAAGCGTGTTTGGAATCCATTCTTTATTCATAAATATGCTCCTTAAAAAATATACTACCTCCATTATATTATAAATTACCGATAAAGTCTAAGAATTTTAGAAAAATTTATACAATCTACAGATCTATTACATATAATATTGTTTTCTATAATTTAAATTGTTATAATAGAAAACGTAATAATAAGCTTATAGGGGAATATTTATGCAAGACGTGAAATTTAAAAAATTAATAAAAGAACTAGTAATGATATCTTTAGGTTGTGCAATTTACTCGTTTGCTTTTACACATTTAATAGTACAAAGTAAAATGGCAGAAGGTGGAGGAACTGGTATCGCACTACTTATTTACTACATAACGGGGTTACCTACTTCTCAAGGGAACTTATTAGTAAACATTCCGTTGCTAATTATGGGGTATAAATTTTTGACGAAAAAAACTATGCACTACACACTTTATGGGATAGGTATGCTTACGTTTTGGATCTATATTTTTGAACGATTCCATATAGTATTAGATTTAGGGGGAGATAGACTTCTTGCAGCGTTATTTGGTGGTGGTATAGCAGGAGCAGGATTAGCTATAGTATTTTTATTCGGTGGAAGTACAGGAGGAGTAGATTTAATAGCCTTAGTACTGAATAAATTTTATAAAACACCTATTGCAAGATCTATTCAAGTAATTGATGCAATCATTATCCTTGCTACTCTGGTAGTATTAAAAGATATACCCGCAATATTATATACTCTTATTTATATTTATGTTCTGACAAAAATGCTAGATATCGTGCTAGAAGGAGGACTTCCAGGGAAAGCTGTAATGATTATTTCTCCAAAAATTGAAGAAATATCTGAAGCTATCAGTGTTAAGATGGAACGTGGAATGACTTATTTGCATGGTGAGGGAAGTTATACAGGAAAAGAAATGAAGATAGGATATTGTGTAGTTTCGCTAAAGGAAATAAAAGATATAAAAGAAATTATTTACTCTATTGATAAAATGGCATTTGTCACGATAAATAATGTTCACGATATTATGGGCGAAGGATTCAGTATAAATAGAAAAAGATAATTTTGATAGAAAGGAGTAACTGGATGAAAAATAAGTTGTATGATCTAAAACTTATGTTTATACAAACTATTGTAATAGTCATTTTAGTTGCTCTTTTTGGTAAAGTTCTATTATGGACAATAAATATTAATAGTCGTTATGCAATGTTTTTAATATTTTTTTCAATTTTAGTATTAATATGGACAAGAAAATCTATCGAGAAAATTAACTCATCTGTCATAAACATATCTTATTTTTTAAAAAAAGAAGCGGAAGAAAAAGTAAATATTTTTTATATCCCGATATTAGTCGTCAATACATTGTTAGCCCATATTACAGGAATGAGTGTAGGACGTGAGGGTGTTGCTGTTCAACTAGGAGGAACTATTGCAAATAATATTATCCAAGAGTTTTCTCCAAAAACAGTAGATAGAAAATTTTTTATACATCTAGGGATGATTACAGGATTTGCTGCGCTATTTCATACGTGGTTAGCAGCAATTTTCTTTGTTTATGAAATAGGGAGAAACTTTAAGGGAATTAAATTAACTTGGTGCAAAGTATTATCTGTTTTTTCTTTATCATTTTTTAGTAGCTGGTTGTCAACTCAATTAGGGTTACCCAGATTTAGCGTAAAAGTGGAAAATATAGAGTTTTTAAATTTTAAAATCATTTTTTATCTAATAATTTTTGCATTTTGTATAATGCTATTAGCAGTTTGTTTCGTTGAATTGCAAAAACAAATAAAATTAATCACTAAGAAGAAAACCAAATATGTTCTGCTAATGTTTGTCATTGTTGTATTAGTATTATCTAGTTTCAAGTATAATTCTCTTGGATTGAATCTAATTAATAATGCGATTTATAACTATAAAGAAATAGATAGTTGGGATTTTTTATTAAAATTAGTTCTAACAGCAATATGCACAGGTATAGGATTTAGTGGAGGAGAAGTTACAAATTTATTTGCTATTGGTGCAGTTTTTGGAGTTGTATTTGCTTCGTTTTTTGGATTGCCTATTTTACCATTTGTAGCTTTGGGTTATGTTCTTATGTTTTCTGCTTGTGCCGGTTTAACTATTACACCTATCTTTTTAGCTCTAGAAATTTTTGGTTTTGAGATAGCACTATTAACAATTCCATTTATAATCATAAAAAGTGTTTTTAACCTAAAATTTTCTATTTATAAATAGTATGTTGTAGTTTTAGGTTTTATTCAACTTCGGATGATAACAAAAAAATATCTGTCACATAAAATTTTTATCATTGCAAATAAAATTAATATCTAAAAATAGGATCTATGTCAAATACGGTTGTAAAAAACATTTTTACTTAACGGCTAATCGGTGTGTAATAATGTTCCGCTTTATGTTTAATAGCAACCGTATTTATTATACAGTCTAAAACTAAAAACGTCTAAATAGAGAGAGCACTCGGTAATAGTCCTCCAAAATTTGTTCAAATTTTGGAGGCTATTACTCTCTTTAGACGTTTTTATTTTACTTATTTTCAAATTAATTTTAACTATTTATCAGTTGTAATATATAGAAAATATATTTTTTAAAAATTGATATTTTTTAGTAGTATTTTTATTAAGTTATCTCGATTTACAGTGATAATTCATAAATCTTTGTAGCATCTTCTGCTGTTATGATTTCCATAACTCCTAATTCTCCAGAAAGTGATTTTACTATAGATGGAATATCTTCTTTTTTAATATTTCTTTCTGCCAGAGTTGTCGGTGCCCCAAGGTCTTTCCAAAATAGTTGTAATTTATTAATTCCTTCTAATGCAATTTCTTCATCCGTTTTTTCCTTAGTATCAACATCAAAAACGTTAATAGCGAAACGTTTGAATTGGTCTGTATGTTTTGGCATTACGTATTTCATCCAGTTAGGCATAACGATAGCAAGTCCTTCAGCGTGAGGGATATCGAATACGGCGCTAACTGCATGTTCTAATCCGTGGCTTGCCCAATCTCCTCTATATCCCCATGCTATTTGTCCGTTTAATGCTATTGTTCCTGCCATCATTATGTTAGCTCGAGCTTCGTAATTTTCTGGCTCAGCAAGACAAATTTTACCGTTAATCATTACTTGTTTTAGAACGGCTTCTATCATTCCGCTAAATAGTTTGGTATTAGCTCCGTCCGGATTAAAGTATTGTTCTATTAAGTGGCTCATCATATCTACTATTCCGTTAACTGTTTGGTTTTTAGGAAGAGTATATGTAAGGGTAGGATCTAAGATAGAAAATTTAGGATATACTAGAGGACTACCCCAGCCAAATTTCTGGTTAGTTTCTAGATTTGTAATTACACTACCTGCATTCATTTCTGACCCTGTAGCTGCTAAAGTTAGAACTGTTCCGAATGGAGTAGCCTGTGAGGGAATATGCTTTCTTGTAACTATATCCCAAGCTGGTCCTTCATAGTGAGCAGCAGCGACGATAAGTTTTGTACAGTCGATTACTGATCCGCCACCTACAGCAAGGACAAAATCGATATTTTTTTCGTTTATTATTTTAGCTCCTTTCTCTGCAGTAGTAACACGAGGATTAGGTTCTACTCCGGCTAATTCAAAAACATTAAACTCAGACAATTCTTTTATAATTTTATCGTAAAGACCAGTTTTCTTTATAGATCCTCCCCCATAAACTAATAATATATTTTCACCATGATTAGAAATTTCATTTTTTAAATTTTTAAGTTGATCTGTCCCGAATATTATTTTTGTGGGGTTTTGATAAGTGAAATTAATCATATTACACCTCTAATTATATAAAATTTATAAATATATTTTATCATACGTAGCTTAGCAATGCAATTCGTTAAACTGTAAGCAATTTATTAAGAAAAATATAATAATCGTGGTATAATTTAACTATAAATTTCAAACGAGGAGAATTATTATGGATTTCAATAGTATAAAAGATGGAATATTAGGAAAAGTAGAAGAAGTAGTAGGAGGAAATGTTGAAGGTTTAGCAGAAACAGCTAAAGAAAAACTTGGTTCTGTAATTCCAGGAGAACAAGTTGACGGTGTTGTAGAAAATGTAAAAGAAAAACTTTCTGACACACTAGGTGGATTATTCAATGGAGATAGCCAAGAATAATTAATATTTATTTAAAACTATCAGCCTATTTAATTGGCTAAAAATTATCTATACCAAATACGTTGTATGAAGAAAAAATAACGGTATTTACAATATATCATAGAAATATTAAACAGTTCAAATTTTCTTCATAATATGTTCTCTATAATCTGTATTTGCTATAGATCTCTATAGTGAAAGTGAGTTACTAGAAAATAGTTCAGAAAAACTAATTTTAGTAACTCACTTTTGTATTTTTAATTATATCCACCCTTTTTCTTTTGCAATATTTACAGCGAGTAGTCTATTATCTACATTTAATTTCATTAAGATTACAGAAATATAATTTCTTATTGTACCATTTGATAAGTGTAAATTTTCTGCTATTTCTTTGTTGGATAATCCTAAAGAAATTTCTTTTAAAATGGTTATTTCTTGAGTTGTTAATGGATTTTTTGATGTAAAAATATTTTCCATTAGTTCAGGAGAATATTCTTTGTTTCCTGCTAGAACATTATTTATAGTTATCATTAGTTCATCAATAGAACGCTCTTTTAAAACATACGCATCTACATCGTTGTTAATTGCTCTTTCAAAATATCCGCTTCTTTTAAAAGTTGTAACGATTATTACTTTCGTATTAATTTTATTTTTACGTATCCATTCCAAAACATCAAGCCCTGTTTTTCTCGGCATTTCTATATCTAAAATGACGACATCAAAATTTTTGAATTGTAAAATTTGTATAGCTTCTTCACCGTCTTTAGCTTGACTAACATGTGTAACTTCATCGTTTAAACTAAGTAATTTTGCTAAAGCGTCACGCAACATACTCTGGTCTTCTGCAAGTAAAATATCCATAATTAACTCCTTTCTTGAGATAGAGTAACTTTTATAATTGTCGGATTTTTTAAACTTTCTATCTCAACGCTACCGCCGAAAGTATCTATTCTCGAATTAATATTTTTTAATTTTTTGTATTTGTCAAATCCTTTTCCATTATCTTCTATTAGCATAATGATAAAGTTGCTTTCTTCTGTAATAGTTATTTTAACAAATGTAGCTTCACTATGTTTAATAATGTTGTTAATACTTTCTCTAATAACCATAGAAAGTGTAGATTGTAATGTAGGGTTCAAAGATGCTACATTTATTTTTTCGACAATTTCTAAATTAATATTTGCTAAGTTAAGTGTTTTTTCTGATATAGCCAACTCTTCTTTAATAGTTATATAAGATATGTTATGAACTATTTTTCTGACATCTTTCATAGCTTTTTTTGTCGTTGTATTTATTTCACTAAGTTCAGTGTTTAATTCAGCATATTTTTCTTTTTCTAAAAGTTTTAGTGATAATTCGGACTTTAAACTTAACATCGCAAAAATATGCCCCAGCGTGTCATGAAGATCACGCCCAATACGATTACGTTCGTTTTCTGCGAGTAGGTTGTTAATATATTCATTTTGTTTTAAAATATGTTCTTTATTCTTTCTATCAATAATAGCATATCTCGTTGAAAAGTGCATAAAAACACAAACAGATAACATTGTAAGTCCTACTAATTTTTCAAAGTTAGTAGTAATTTTTAATGAGATGATGAAGATTAGACAAATTGTAGTAATAATAAATACTATATTTTTAAAAGTTTTAAAATTTGTTTCTTCATATTTGTAATTTATTAAACTACTTAAATACATAAAGCATAATACATTAGCAACATTTGAAAAATATACAGTTGCTAGAATATATAAACACATATATATCCACATTGCTGAAATTACTATTTTGTTTTTTACGTATAAACTTGTTAAAAAGCAAATTGCCATTAATATTGTCGCAATAAGCGGAAAATATTTAATGCCACTCTCAATACTATAATAAAGTGGAAATATTAGCCAAATTAATGATATTAAAAACATTACATCATTTTTCAAAATTTTCAATTATATTACCTCTGTTTATTCCTAACGATTATCGTAATTATTATTAAAATTATAACATATCCAAATAAAATTAATAAACTATTATATGCAATTTCGTGCTTGTTAAGATAATTAACTACTAATTCTCTAGCATGATGAGTTGGCATTGTTTTGGCGATATTTTTTAGCGCATCAGGGAATTGGCTAATAGGCCACCATAGTCCTCCGATCATACCTAGAAAAATATATAAAACGTTAGAAATAACGGACAGTTTCTCGGTAGATTTTATTTGGCTTAGTAATAAACCAAACCCTAACATACAACTACTACCTAGAAGAGCTAGTGATAATGAAATAATCCATTCTCTCAATTCTAAGTTTACATCTTTGAAATATTTTGCAACAGAAAAAACGATAATAATACCTATGACAAAGTTAATGAATACACGGATAAATTTTGCTATGTAATACTGCCATATTTTTATTGGTGCTTGTTCGATGAATAAAAACCAGTTATTATTTCTATCTTCAGCTAATGCAATAGGGAATGTAAAAAGTGCGAAGCTAAGACTACTATAAATAGCCATAGACACCATAAAATCACGAATAACGATAGGCAAAACTTCTTGGGGTATATCTTTAGTCATCATAGTCGTTATTAAAAGAAATAATCCTACGGGTAATCCTATTCCTATAACAAATGAACCAACATTTCTTTTTGTAAAAATATATTCAATTTTTAATAGATTTAATAAATTTTTCATAGTTATTTACCTTCCTTTGTAGTGTTGAAAACACTAGTTAATAAAGTTCTATTTTGAATTTCTATTTCTTCAATCGTACAGCCACAATTTTCTAGTTGTTGCCAAACTTCTGTAGCTTTTTTAGTAATAAATGTTACATTATCTTGTTTTAATTCTACGTTATATACATATTCTAAACTGTTAATAAGTTCAGCGTATTTAACTGGTACTGTAAAATATTTTTCTAACTTTTCTGCTTTTAGAGCAAAAGGAGTAGTATCTCTAATTAATTCGCCGTGATTTAAAAATAATATTCTATCTGCAGTATGTTCAACTTCTTCGATGTAGTGCGATGAGTAAAATATCGTTGTACCATTTTCTTTTAATTCGTTTATAATTTCCCAAAATCTTTTTCTTGTAGAAGTATCCATCGCAGTAGTAGGCTCATCTAAAAATAATATTTTTGGTTGTCCTATTAATGTTAATACAAAAAGTAAAAATCGTTTTTGTCCCCCTGACAAACTAGATACTAATTGATTTTTTTGTTTTTCATTAAAATTTAAAAGATTATCAATTTGTTCATTAGTTAATGTATTTTTATGAATAGATTTAAAGAATTTGATTAATTCTTTTACTTTTAAATTATTTGGAACTAAATTTTCTTGATTTAATATAGCGATTTCGTGCTTTAATTTAGTATTGCTGACATCTAAATTATTTATTGTAACACTTCCTGATGTTGCGTTAATATTGTTTAATAAAATTTTAAACAGAGTAGTTTTACCAGCC
>CAMEOL010000010.1 GCA_945929765.1 uncultured Gemella sp. | reverse complement strand
CTTGCTCCTTATAAAAATTAATATTTCTTGCAGACAAGTATAACAAATTTTCTATAACATGTCAATTTATTTTTCTGTTTTTTTGTCTCACATCATTTACAAATGTACATTTTCTGTTTTTTTTCACTTCTCTAGAGAATGCAAACATTTGTGTCACAAACAAAAACAGGTCATATATTTTTTAGTTTTTATTAAATCCTAAATCAATAACACTCTCTCTAGTTTTTAACTCATAACCTATTAATGTTTTTATATCGGCTTCTTCTTTTTTTAGTATACTTAACAATATATTTACGGTTTTGTCTGCCGCTTCTTCTACATCAAAATCTATAGTTGTCAAAGGTGATCTTAATAAAGTAGAAGATTCATAATTCCCAAATCCTGCTACTGAATAATTTTCTCCAACAATCAAACCATTTTCTTCTAACGCTTTAATCGCTCCGTAAGCAATATTATCTGTAGCACAGATCAAACAAGTAGTATTTTTTAGTAAATCTATATTCTCCTGTACTTTTCTGTAACTATCTTGTTGCGAAAATGTTGTAATAATCTCTTTAGGAAAAACATTATACTTCTCTAATGTTTGAAAAACTCCTAGTTTTCTATATACACCTACGGCAACATCCTCTTCTCCAACACCTAAATATGCGATCTCTTTATGACCGCTAGCAAATACAAAATTAGCCATATCTCTTCCTGCATTGAAGTCATTATACTCAATACTGTATGTGTATTCTCCTTCTTGTCCCAAAATAACTACAGGCACATCAATCCCTTTTATCGTTTTTTCAAAATCTTTATTCATTGTCGTTGGAAGTAATATTATACCATCTACATTTAACCTAGATAACTTTTTCAAATACTCCAACTGAAGATCAACGCTAAAATTAGCATTCATAATTAATGTCTCGTAATTATTTTGTTTTAACTTTTTATCTACATACATCAATGTTCTACTACTAATATAAGACGTTAACGTTGGTACGATGATACCTATTATTCTACTATCCGTACTTTTTAACGCTTTAGCAAATGTATTAGGTGTATAATCATATTTTTCTACAATTTTTTTTATTTTTTTTCTAGTTTCATCTTTTAGCGTTCCACCATTAAAATAACGTGAAACCGTAGTTGTCCCTACTCCAGCCATTTTGGCAATTTCAACTATAGTTAATTTTTTCATTTTCTCACCACAAATAATTTAATATTATATTTAATAATTATTATAACGTATTATTCTGAAAATGTAAATTTACATCATACAATAAAATTAATAACATAATTTTATAACAAATTAACTTATTTTTTTGCACTAACTCGCAATAAAAATATAATACAGTTTATTCAAAAATAATGATACAGTTTTTGTAAACGACGAACAAACTTATATAAGCAGAGTGATAAGACACTTGAAACAGATTGTTTTTAAAAGTTATAACAATAAAAAATAATACTTGAAATTTCTTAAAAAAAATGCTATATTTTGTTATGGAGGTTAATTATGATTATTTCACTAGAAAACGTATCGAAAAAATATAGTGATTCTAACTTTTCTTTAGAAAATATTAGTTTTAATAGTAAGCAAAAAGATATAATTGGAATTATAGGTAGAAACGGAACCGGAAAAAGCACTATTTTAAAAATGATAAATGGTCTTATACCTTATGATAGTGGAGATATTTACTACAAAGGTAAAAGTTTAAAAGACTTGTCCGATAGCGAAATTAGAACAATGAGAAAAAATGTTTCGTACATTTTTCAAAATTATAACTTACTAGAAGGAGAGACTGTTTATTATCACTTATCAATGGTGTATAAACTTAATAAAATAAAAATAGACGATAATGCTATTAATAAAATTTTAAAGTTTATGAATATTGAACAATTAAAAAACACAACTTGTCGCAATCTTAGTGGCGGACAACAACAAAAGGTCGCTATCGCAATGTCTATTCTGCAAAATCCGGAAGTCATTCTATGCGATGAAATTAGCTCTGCACTAGATATAAATAGCGAAAAAGAAATTTTCAGTTTACTAACGCAACTAAAAGAAACAACAAACATTGCAATAGTATTAATTTCTCACAATTTATCAATTCTAAAAAATTTCTGCGACAAGGTCATAGTTATAGAAGATTCGACTATTAAAGAAGTTATCACCCCGAATAAAAGTAACAATATAGACTACGACAAAGATTATTTCAATCACGTAAAGGAGTTTTTGCTAAATGATTAAATTAATAGAAAAAAACTTCGATGCTATAGTTGAAGCTTTTTGGGAAACTAACTTTATGTTAGGAGTCTCAATGACTTTTTGTTTTTTATTTTCAATACCTTTAGGTATACTGCTCTTTTCGCTAAGGAAAGAATATTTACTAAATAAACCTATCCCTTATCAAATTTTAAGTATATTACTTAATATGTTAAGAAGTGTTCCTTTTTTAATATTTATATTTATTCTAATACCTGTGAGTAGATTTCTATTCAAAACATCTTTTGGGAATTTAGCTGCTACTCTACCTCTAACTTTAGTCTCAATTAGTTTATATACTCGATTTGTAGAACAAGCGTTATTAAATTTATCTGATAGAATTGTCGACAGAGCTATAAGTATGGGCGCAACAAAATTCCAAATGATTAGATATTTCTTTTTGCCATCTATTAAAATTGACTTAATATTATCTTTTACATCTGTAACGATTAGTATCCTTTCTTATTCTACAGTTATGGGGGTAATTGGCGCAGGCGGACTGGGAGAATTTGCTTATAGATACGGTTACCAAGAATACGACTATCCTTTAATGTATCTAGTGGTCGTAATATTTATAATTTACGTCTATATCATCCAAAATATAGGTTATTTTTTAGCCAATAAATTATCAAAAAAATAGGAGTTACAAATGAAAAAATTATTTTCAATTATCTCAACTTTAATTGCTGTAGCATTAGTTTTAACTGCATGCTCATCTACAAACCAAGAAACAAAAAAAGAAAATACAGTTGTGAAAGTCGCTTCTCACACTGCACCTATGACAGATATGTTAGAGTTAGTTAAAGAAGATCTTGCAAAAGAAGGATACACTCTTGAAATTGTAAAAGTTTCTGATAATGTTCAAGCTAACGTTGCTCTAAAAAACAAAGAAGTTGATGCTAATTTCTTCCAACACAAATTATTCATGCAAATGTTTAACGAAGGAAATCAAGCTAATTTAACTCAAATTCAACCTATTTACGATGCTGTAGTTGCATTCTACTCTAAAGACATTAAAGATATTAAAGATTTAAAAGACGGAGCTGACGTTGCTATACCATCAGATCCTACTAATATGACTCGTGCTTTACGTCTATTAGCAGAACACAAAGTTATTACACTAAAAGATCCTAATAGCTTTAGTGTTAAAGTAGAAGATATAGCTGAAAATCCTAAAAACTTGAAATTCAGCCCTATAGCTCTACTAAACTTAAACGAAGCATACAACGAAAAAGATCTAGTGTTCAACTACCCTGCTTATATAACTAAAATAGGTTTAAGTCCTGAAAAAGATGGTTTATTAGTTGAAAAAACTGGAGATTTAACTTTCGCAGTATCTTTAGTAGCTCGTGAAGACAACAAAGATAGTGAAGCTGTTAAAGCTGTGAAAAAAGCATTAACTAGCGATAAAATTAAAGACTTTGTAAATACAAAACTTGCTAACGTAGCTAAGGTTGCGTTCTAACAAATTTCATAAATAAACTTTTCATTAAAATTATACACAGAAATATTTTCTGTAGTTAAATTTTAAGAGAGTTACTAAAACATTGATAAACAACAAAGAAGCACCCTCATTACTTCTCTAAAGTAATGAGGGGCGTTTCATTTAACGTTAATAAATAGCTATTCCTAGTGTTTCTTACTTAATGACTTTAATAAATTTGTTTTTTCATATCTTTTATAATGAAATTTACCTACGAAAATTATTATTAAAATGTGGTAAATAACTACTAAGTACCCTAAAAAATTGTAATTATTTATTATATCAATCATTGTATATCCGTAAGCTATTCTAAAATATAAATATCCGATAAAACAAGATGGAACTAGAATGGTAAAAGGCATAAACAATAAATATATATTTTTTGGATATAGTACTCCATAAATCAATGCCGAAATCATAATTATTTTTACACTATACTCTAATATTTGCGCTAAAATATCCATATAAATCAACTCCTATTTTTATATAATTAAATATTTTTATATAATTAAAATTAACTTTTCTTATATTACCTTAATAAAGGCAAAACTATACTTCATTGTCATTTTTATTTTTTCTATTTTTCATTATTCTTCCACTGATATAGTGAAATGCATAACACAGTACTACAGATAGAACATATCTTTCAAATCCATTTTTTCAGCGGTAATATTAATATTGCTATTTACAGCACAAACTAACGTACAGAAAATGATACTTACAATATTAACATTCTTATACATAACGTTCATCTCCTTTTTGAATATAGACTATAGTACTAATGTTTCAATATTTGCATAAAATACGATAATTATAATGGTAAATTTCGTATTTTAATGTTTTTATTACTATATAGTAAACCTAAAGAATCAATCATCTTTCTTAGCTGTGTTATCTATATACAATTTTATCCCTAAATATACAAATAAACATTATACAACAATAGACATATAATCAACAGGTGTTATAACTACATATGTAGCAGCTATTATAGAAGGCACTAATGCTACTAACAATCATAATAAAGGTAAAATATATTTTTTCATTTTATATTAATACCTCTTTTTTATTCTACTTCTTCTCACGTATATAATACCACAAAATAAAAACGCTGTCAATGTTAAAAAGAATTTTAAAAAATTCTTTTTTGTGTTTTTTATTCATTTTTTCAATTATTCTATATGTTATAATTGTGTTTTCTATATTTAGAGTTTTATTTTAATTTTTAATTATATAATATGATTATAATATTCTCATATAATTCATTATTGCATTTTATAATTTTTTATTATATAATAATTTTATGAAAGGACTTTAAAATGAATAAAAAATTAGCAAATTTAATTAAACAAAAAAGAAAAGAGCTAGGTTTTTCACAGAAGGAGTTAGCTAAAGGAATTTCTAACCAAGCTGTTGTCTGCAGAATAGAAAATTCAGAAGTTAGCCCATCTTTTGATGTCGTAATTAAAATTATAAAAAAACTAAACATACCGATAGAAGAGTTAGCAAAAATTTACGACATTACAGCTGAAAACAATAGTTCATTTTTTAATGAAGAAATAAAAAATTTATTGTATAATCGTGATTATGCTACACTAAGTATAATAATAAATAATACAAACTCTGCAACATTATATGGAGAAGATAAACTTTTTTACGAATATGTAGTTGCAATTTTAACATATTCTATTAATAAAGATTTAGAAACTTCTCTTTCAAAACTTAATACATTATTAGAAAAAACAGAGGAAAATTCATATTTGTATTTAAAAACATTAACTGCTATAGGTTCAATTTTAGATGACAATGAAAAATGTGAAGATTCAATAAAGTATTTTGAAAAAGTTTTACCTTTTATTACATCTTTAGATAAAAATCTCAAACGTAATTTTTTATATTCTATAAGTAGAGTTTACTCTGGTTTAAAAAATTACGAAAAAGCATCATATTATAACTCTGAACTTATTAAAGAACTTTTAGAAAATAAATCTTTTTATTGTTTAGGTGATGCTTATTGCCTACAAGCATACATATATAAAGAACAAAAATTATACTCTCCAGCATTAGAAAATGTTAATAAAGCGTTGTTTATTTTTGATATTGAAAAAAATGAAGTTATGAAAAATTTCGCTCTTAATTTATTATCAATTATTAAGGAATTGCATAAAAATGAAGAAACTAAGTAAATTTATTTAGCCGTATCTATTATTGGAATAATATTCGGTTCTTCTGGGGTTGGAATATTTTCAGATGGAAAACCTCCTATTAAACTTATTCCGCCACTAAATACACAAAATAATATTTAATTAACTCTTTTAGGTATAAAAATGGGGCTGACCCTCTTTTGGGTCAGCCCCATTTTTTTTATAAATTAGAAATTGCGTTTATTCTTTCTTTGACAGTATTGTATTGTTCTTCGTAAATTGCTTTTTTCTCTTTTTCTTTTTCTACTACTTCTTTCGGTGCTGATGCCACGAATTTTTCGTTAGCTAATTTTTTATTTACTCTATCTACTTCTTGTTGTAATTTCTCTAATTCTTTTGTAAGACGTTCTTTCTCTTTGTCTATATCAATTAGATCTGCTAACGATACGTATATTTCTAAACCTGGCAATACTCTACTAATGTCCGTTTCTGCTGCTTCTATGTCTTTTTCTATTATTAATTCACTAGGTTTAGCGAATTTTTCAATATATGTAACACATGTAGTTAATATATCTTTAACATTTTCTGTACTATATTTTATTTTTAGTGGGATCTCACGAGACATAGGAGCATTAACTTCGCTTCTTATATTACGAACAGCAACAATTACTTCCTGTACTAATTCCATAGCTGCTGTCTCTTCTTCAAAAATTAGTTCTTCTTGAATTTTAGCGAATTCTGAAGTTACGATACTTTCTCCAACGTGTGGTAAGTTTTGCCAAATTTCTTCTGTAACAAAAGGCATGAATGGATGTAACATTTTTAATGACGCATCTAATACATAAACTAATACTGATTTCGCAGTTTTCTTCGCTTGCTCATCTTCTCCGTTTAATGATATTTTGGCAATCTCTATGTACCACGAACAATATTCTTCCCAAATAAAGTTATAAAGTACTCTCGATGCTTCTCCAAATTCATATTTTTCAAATAGTCTTTCGTAATCTTCTATAGTTTTTGCTAGTTTTGTTAATATATATTTATCTGCATGTGTTTTTTCGCCAGTTAAATCTATATCTTCATATTTAAAATCTTCTAAATTCATTATTACAAAACGTGAAGCATTCCAAATTTTGTTTATAAAGTTCCAACTTGCCTCTATTTTTTCTGTTGAATAGCGTAAATCTTGTCCAGGTGTTGAATTTGTTGCAAGGAAATAACGTAAACTGTCTGCACCGTATTGCTCGATAACTTCCATAGGATCAACTCCATTACCTAGAGATTTACTCATTTTGCGCCCTTGTTCATCACGAACTAATCCGTGAATTAATGTATCCTTAAATGGTCGTTGCCCTGTAAACTCTAATCCTTGGAAAATCATACGTGCTACCCAGAAGAAAATAATGTCATACCCCGTTACTAAACAGTCAGTAGGATAGTATCGTTTAAAGTCCTCACTTTCTATATTAGGCCAATCTAGTGTCGAAAATGGCCACAATGCTGATGAATACCAAGTATCAAGTACGTCTTCATCTTGCGTATAATTTTCAACATCTTTTGGTGGCGTAACCCCAACATAAACCTCACCTGTTTCATTATGATACCAAGCCGGGATTCTGTGTCCCCACCATAATTGACGAGATATACACCAATCTTGGATATTTTCCATCCATCCACTAAATGTTCCTTCAAAGCGTTGAGGATGGAAATTTACTTTTGTTGAAGCATCTTTTTGATTTTCTAGAGATTTATCAGCTAGTGGTTGCATATTTACGAACCATTGTTTTGATAAATACGGTTCTACTACAGCTCCACTTCTTTCTGAATGTCCTACAGAATGGATATGTTTTTCTATTTTAAAACATACTCCACTTTCTTGCAAATCTGCTATTAAATTTTTACGACAAGTAAATCTATCTTGCCCTACATATTTATCTGCGTATTCATTCATTACTGCACTTTCGTCCATTACAATAATACGTTCTAAATTATGACGATTACCTACTTCAAAATCGTTTGGATCGTGGGCAGGGGTAATTTTTACGACACCACTTCCAAAATCCATCTCTACATATTCGTCTGCAATTACGGGTATTTCTTTATTTGTTACAGGTAACAAAACAGTTTTTCCGATATACTTTGCGTATCTTTCATCTTTAGGGTTAACTGCTACTGCTGTATCTCCAAATAACGTTTCTGGACGTGTAGTTGCCACTTCTAGATAATCACCGCTTCCGTCTGCTAAAAAGTATTTAAGGTGATAGAATGCTCCTTCTACATCGTTATAAATTACTTCTATGTTTGATAATGCTGTTCTTTGAACTGGATCCCAATTTATTATTCTTTCTCCACGATAAATTATCCCTTTATTGTAGTGGTCAACGAAAATTTTTGTAACAGCCTCATTAAGTCCTTTATCTAATGTGAATCTTTCTCTTGAATAATCTAAACCAAGACCTAATTTTGCCCACTGTTCACGAATATATCCTGCATATTCATCTTTCCATTCCCACGCTTTTTCTAAAAACTTCTCACGCCCTAAGTCATGACGTAAAATTCCTTCTTCACGTAATTTTGCTTCTACTTTTGCTTGAGTAGAAATTCCTGCGTGATCCATTCCTGGTAAGTATAGTACATCGAATCCTTTTAGACGCTTATAACGTGTTAGCATATCTTGTAAAGTTGTATCCCAAGCATGACCTATATGTAATTTCCCTGTTACGTTTGGAGGTGGAATTACTATAGTATATGGATTTTTTTTACTTTTGTTATCTGCTTTAAAAACTTCTTTTTCTAACCACCAAGAATAACGATTTTTTTCGATTTCTTGAGGGTTATATTTTGTTGACATTTCTGACATAATATTCCTCCTAATGTGTAATAAAATAAAAAACTCCTCAAAGAAATTCTCTGAAGAGTTATATTAATATCTAGTTAAAATTATAATAGTACCCTTAATTTCAAAATAAGGACGAAATTATTCCGCGGTACCACCTTTATTCTAATAAAAATTAGCACTTAATTAAGATTATCGCTCTTTCACGTCTAAAACTACTAATTTCACTTTAGATGCTCACCGTCTACTTCAAAGTATATGCCAAGGAGAAATCTCTCAACCACTGATTTCTTTTCTGTATCCTCGGTACGCAAGTACTTCTACTTGTCGGCTCATCGCATTTATATTTTTACTAAAATATGTTTAATATGATAACACAGTTTTTTCCTTTTTGCAACTGATTAATAAATAATTTTAAAAGTAAAATCCAATTATAAATACAATTAATACTATAATGGGAGCTGATATTCTTTTAGTAAGTAATGATAAAAACACTGCTACACTTATAATTATCCCTAATAAATCTACATTTTGTTTTTGAATTATTAAAAATGGTGTAATAAATATAAAGCCACTACTTACCGAAACCATACCTGCCAAACCAGTTTTTATAAAAATATTTTCTTTCATTTTTGTCCAAATAGGTAAAATAATATACAGTAAAATTAAACCTGGAAGAAAAATTGCTATCCCTGATAAAATACCTGAGAACAGTTTAAGTAATAAATTTCCTTCTATTGATAATGTTCCAATATATGAACTAAAACTAAACATTGGTCCTGGTATTCCTTGAACAAGTCCAAATCCACTTAAAAATTGTTCTGCCGATATGTAATTTTTGTTGTCGACAAACTCAGTATACATCATAGGTATTACTACGTTACCACCACCAATTACTAAATACCCATACTTATAAAATGTTGAAAATAGATCAAAAATTCTATTATTAATAATATTAGAAGCCAAAGGTATAATTATAGATATACTTACGAAAGCAAATAATAAGTAATAATTAATAGCTATTTTAATTTTTTTGAATGATACTTTTTTGTGAATTATTGAAATCATTGCTCCTACTAGTAATAACACTGGATACATATATGCTTTCGGAAATAATAAAATTGTTATCGCAGCTCCTAATGATAATAAAAATGTAAATCTATCAACGATAACTTTTTTTCCTATTGCGTAAGTAGCAAAAAAAATAAATCCCAATGCCATAGGAACAAAATATCTAAAAGTATCTTTACTTATACCTAATTTATATAGTATTAACGAGGAGAAAGATAGTAATATCATTAACAATATAGCAGGTAAAGCCCAAACAAGAAACGTTAATAGCGATAATTTAAACCCTCCTATTTTATATCCTACAGCAACTATAGTTTGCGTACTACTTGGACCCGGAAGAAAATTAGTTAATGCCATAAATTCTACTAATTCTTCTTCTGTAATGTATTTTCTCTTTTTTACTAATATATCTATAAAAACTCCATAATGAGCCTCTGGTCCACCATATGCACCTAGAGCACAATGGAAAACATCTTTTAAAAATTTAATATTTCCAGCCACTATATTCTCCTTAATTTCACATTAATAAATATTATAACTGAAAAAATTTAAATTTCCTAGAAAAACGGGTTAATTCTCATAATCATTTTAATTTTTGTAATTAAACTAAATCTATCAAAATAATATGAACGAAATCTTCAAAATAAAAAACTTTTTACGGCATGTTTATGACAAAATAAAAACACAAAAAAAGTCACTGACTAGATCAGCAACTTTTTATAGTAAAGTTATAACTTATAAATACTCCCTTTTTCCCTAGTACTCCCTCTTAAAGATATAACTTATTATTTTTATTATTAACAATAATAAATGTTACAACAGATTCTAAGTCAATACAAAATCCCCTATAATATTACATTAACACTTCTCAGTTGTTCAGCTCATTTATTATTTACATTTATTATATTACCACTAAATGAAAGTGCTGTCAATAGGGATTTTAAATTTTTTTTATTTTTCTTCTAGAGAATGCAAACATTTGTATCATAGACAAAACCAAAACATTTATTTTTTATTATTTTTATCTGATATGATTTGATATTTAATTACTATAATGTTATAATGATTTACCTTAAAAATTTTTTAGGAGTAATTCATGTATAATAAAAGTTTGTTTGATAATATAAAAAAAGCAGAAGCTGGAGCTAGAATTAGTATTGTAGCTTATTTGATACTAGCTTCAATTAAATTAATCGCAGGTTATTTATACAATTCTAGTTCTTTATCAGCTGACGGAATTAATAATAGTACAGATGTTATTGCATCTATAGCTGTATTAATTGGGCTAAAAATTTCTCGAAAACCTGCTGATGATGATCACCTATACGGACATTTTAGAGCTGAGTTAATATCTAGTCTAATTGCATCTTTTATTATGATGTATGCCGGTTTACAGGTAGTACTCTATGCGATAAAAAAACTAATTAACAACAATTTAACTGAACCCTCCATGCTATCAGCTGTAGTTGCTGCAATATCTTCTATAATTATGCTGATTGTCTTTACTTATAACTATAATTTATCAAAAAAAATTAATAGTAGTTCTTTGAAAGCTGCAGCTTTTGATAATCTTAGCGATGCTTTTGTTTCTATAGGTACTGTCATCGGGATAGTATCTTCGATACTAGGATTTAAACAGGGTGATGGCTTGGTTGCAGTAATCGTAGGAATAATTATTATCTTTACTGCAATTAAAATATTCACCGAAGCTACACACATACTTACCGATGGTATAAAAACAGAAACAATAGAAGAAATAACAAAAATAGTCGCTAACATTGATGGTGTTATAGAAATAAAAGAAATTCGAGGGAGATCACACGGCTTAATTCATTTTATAGATGTTACTGTTACAGTTAACCCTGAACTAAACGTTACTCAAAGTCATGATATAACTGTAAAAATTGAAAAAGCACTTCAAAATAAATTTTTTGCTTGTGAAACCTTAGTACATCTAGAACCTGCAGAAATAATAACTTAATAATTTATTACTCTTAAAATTAAAAATAAGTTATAAATATAACCAACCTCCTAATAAATATATATAAAGGGCTGACCAAAAATGAAATCAGTCCCTTTTTTATTTATACATATAACCAATTCTTACCTTTTCTCTTAATAATAGTACTTTTATAAAATATTTGATATAATAGTGTTGTAAACGACTTATTTAAATAAAGGATGATAAATATGCTTAAAACAGATTACAAATTAACTTATCTAATTAATGAGAATCTAAAACTTCAAGGCCACTTAAATACAAAAAATAAAATATTTTATGACAAACTTTTAAAAAAAGTTAGACTTATGAGCATATTCAAAGATTCTATAAAAAGAGAAGAATATTTACTACATATTTTAAAAAAACTACTTCATGAAGAATCTAAAAACAAAAGCTTTGAAGATATATTTGGTAATAACATAGATTCACTTTCTCGTAACATTGTTAACGAACTACCTTTAATGAAGAAAAAACGTATTCTTACTACATTCCTCTCAGTATTAATACTTTTTCTATTCCCTATATTTATTATTTCTATTGCATTTAAAGAAAATTTACATATAGGTGCATTTGTAAACACCTTTCTGTTCCAATTTATAGGAACTGCTACTTTAATATCTCTCTCCGCAAAATTACTATATAGAATAAATATTCTTTATCTTTTTGTTACTATACTTACAACATTTATATTGTTGATATACACCTCATCATTTATTGACGATAAATTAAATTTAAATAATTCTATAATAATTCCAATAACTAATAATTTAATAATTTTTTCGTTCATATTTTTTGTTTGTTTCGTTTCTTTCATCTCATATTTTAAAAAAACTAAAACAATCTTAACTTTATTAATACCTATTTTTTCGGTATATTTAGTAATTATACTCAATAGATTTAATTTATTATCTTTGTATACAAAAAATGGTATATTAATTTTTTCGCTATCATTGATACTCTCAATCTTATTATGTATTATTCTTAGTATTAATATTTACAAAAAAGAACAAAATAAAAAATAACAACTTAACTTTACTCTGTGTTCATAATTTATTTAACTATCAACTTCCGATTCTTTACACATTATATTTTTTAGATTATAATATTTATTAATATATAAACAATTTACAAGAGGTTTTTATGACACGCGCAAAAGCAATTTTCTTTGGTGAACATGCAGTAGTTTATGGAAAAAAAGGTATTACTATTCCACTTACTGAAATGACAGTAACAGCTAAATTAATAGAACGAAATAAACCACAAAAAAGAGATGATATTATTGATTTTATCGCTAAACAATGTCATATTGCAGACAATGTTGAAATTATTATAGAAAGTAAAATACCGGTAGGTCGTGGTCTTGGT
>CAMEOL010000009.1 GCA_945929765.1 uncultured Gemella sp. | reverse complement strand
GAAGCTGTAGTAGTTAGTCCGGTAGAAAAAGTAATAACTGTAGGAACAAAACCAACAACAGAAACGACAGAACAAAACTACATGACAAGATATGTAGGAGATGATGCAAAAGATCGAAACTATCGTTCTGAAACAGGTGGAGTAAAAGGAACAACGAGTGTAACAACAACGTACAAAGTAAATACACAAACGGGAGAAGTAACGGCAGAACGAGGAGAAGCTGTAGTAGTTAGTCCGGTAGAAAAAGTAATAACTGTAGGAACAAAACCAAAAGTTGAACGACTAGGTGAAGTGGAGAAAGCTATACAATATATCGGTGAAGAAAATACTACAGAACAAGCAGGGACAGAACTAGAAAGAACCCAAGGATCTAACGGATATATAGAAAAAACAACATCATATGAATTAGATGCTACAAACGGAGTAATAATAGAAAAAATCACCGAAAAAGTTATAAATAAAATAGACGAAGTAGTAAAAATAAGTATAAAACCAAAAATAGAAGAAACAGTAATAAATTACACAATAAGATATATAGAAGATAATACCAAAGAAGAAGGTACTGTAGAAGAAATCGGGGGTAAAACAGGTCTTCGTCGAGTAACAACAACATATGAATTACTAGAAAAAACAGGAGAATTATTACCAAAAGAGGATATAACTATAATTCCAGCGGAAGAAAAAGTAATAATAAAAGGAACTAAGAAAAAAGATGTTACTAACGTTGTAGAGGAAATAACATCAAAAACAGAACCAGAAAAAACAAAACTACCAGAAGCTATAATACAAGAAGAAAAAGTGCCTTTTGATACGATAGTAAGAGAATCTGCAGAGATAGAAGAAGGTAGAGAAATTATTGAGGTAGAAGGACAAGAAGGGTTAATAATAAAAGTAACAATAGGGAATGAAACTACAATTATAGAAAAAATATTAAAACAAGACCGAATAGTAGTGAAAGGGACTAAAAAGAAAGTAGAACCGAACTCTGATAAAGGAACAATATTGCCGATAATTGATAAAGATAAAACTTTTAATAATATAGTGACAGATAATGAAGAAACTAATAAACAGAATCAGATACTATTAGATAATAGTGCATCAGGAAAAGTAAATAAATCAAAATTACCAAATACAGGATTAAGCACTACTGACGGAGCACTATTAGGAAGTATTACATTAGGAGCGGCAGCTATATTAACGCGCAGAAAAACACAAAAAAACTAGAATAATACACTCAACATAAAAAATTATCAAGTTTATTTATCACAACCTCATTTTTAAAAAATTACTATGTAATGAAGAATATTTATAGTAACAGTTAATATTTTTACTGATGAATGTTATTCAGTAATATGATATAATAATCATATAAATTTCTAGGAGGTGTGAACGATTTGAAAAAACAATATTTGTTAATAGATGGTTATAATCTACTTTTTAAAATGAAAGAATATAACAAAATAAAAAGTTCAACATTTCCTACGGAAAGAGATATTCTTATAGATATTTTGAAAGAATATGCATCTGGAAATAATTACGAAGTTTATTGTGTTTTTGATGCTTATCAAAATAGGGGTAAAGAGTATATTAAAGAAGATTATCCTATTTTTACCGTATATACCAAAAGTGGAGAACGTGCAGATCAGTGGATAGAAAAGAAAACAAAGGAAATATACATTAACCATTTCGTAGATGTTATCGTTGTAAGTGACGATCGAGATGAGCGAGATAGCGCACTAGGATACGGAGCTATATTGAGAGATTGTCATAGATTTATAAAAGATCTTTATGAGAGAAAAGTACAAGTATCGAAATATGCAAAAAAAAATAATGATAATCGCCTAGTTAATAGACATATTCGTATGTCAGAGAGTGATAGAAAAAAACTAGAAAGATTTTTATTAGAAGGTAAGAAATTTTAGGAGGGAAATATGGAATTTTTACTTAACGAAACAGCAGATTTAATTTATCACGGAACATCAGAAGAAGAAGCGGATGCATTTGTCGTAATAAAGAAAAATATGGTTGGAGGTAAAACGATAACTAAAGTTTTTGTAGATCCAAAATATAGAGGACAAGGAGTTGCAGGAAAATTAATGGCTGCGGCTGTAAGTTATGCAGAAAAAAATAATATTTTTCTTGATGCAACGTGTTCTTATGCGCAATCTTGGTTCGAAAAAAATCCACAAGCACAACACGTTTTGAAAAAATAATAAAAACAGATAATTTTATTTATCGAATTCTCATAGAGAAATAATAAATGAAATTTAGATACGAGGGTAACTCAATAAAATCTATCTTAAGAAATTATGATTTTAGAGTTATCCTTGTTTTTATGTTATCTGAAGTTGTTGAGTATAAAAAGATATAATCAGTTTTCGTTATTAGAAAGAATATTCATAATAAATTCATTTATATATGTTATAATTTATGTATAATGAAACTATTTATGAGGATAACATGAAAATTTTAGTAGTAGAAGATGAACGAGACTTAAATAATATAATAACAAAGTATTTAAAGAAAAATAATTTTGGTGTAGATAGTTGTTATAATGGAGAAGAAGCACTAGATTATGTAGCGTTGACAACATATGATTTGATTATTTTAGATGTTATGATGCCAAAAATGAACGGACACGAATTTCTATGTGAAATACGTAAAAAAAATATTAAAACACCGGTAATTATGTTGACAGCAAAAGATACACTAGAAGACAAAATTACAGGACTAGATTATGGAGCGGACGATTACATAGTAAAACCGTTTGAATTTGAGGAACTGTTTGCACGCATTCGAGCGTTAATAAGAAGAAGTTATGGTAACACTACTAGTGAATTAGTTTTAGATGATTTAATAATAAATACCACGAATAAGAGTGTTGCACGTGCAGGAATAGACATCGATCTTACAGGAAAAGAATACGAAGTTTTAGAGTATTTGATCCAAAATAAAGGGAGAATAGTCACAAGAGAACAAATACAAGCTAGTGTTTGGGATTATGATTATATGGGGGCATCAAACATAATAGATGTAGTAATAAAAAATATTAGAAAAAAAATTGATTTAGGAGATTCTAAGACTCTTATTCATACAAAAAGAGGAGTAGGATATGTTGCGAAAGAAGATAAGTAATTTCCTAGGAAATATTTTTAGAAATATTCAGTTAACGACAAAAATAACAATATGGTATTCTACGTTTATTATTGGTTTGCTGGCTGTGTTGGTTGCAGGATCGTTTTTTGTAATTAATCAGGTAGCAGAAAGTGTTAGTAAAAGAGATTTGGTAGATGATGTTACTAAAGTTGCGAGTGGTAGTGAAAGTTTTAATTCTTTTGAGGATGGAATATATTTTGCACAGTATAATAAAGATAATACTATAGTTTCTGGAGCAGTTCCTAGTGAGTTTGGGAGTCAGCAATTTTCTGAGAATAGCGTAACTTTAGTAAATGTAGGAGATAAACAATATTATTATTATGATGTAAAAATTAATAGTACCATCTTTTTTAGTAGGTACAATAAAAGTAGTCGTGAAGAAACATCTAGTGTGGTAGCCAGTGATGTAGAATACATTAGGGGAGTAGTTGAAGTATCTAATATAAAAAGTGAACTTCGCATGTTTCCTATAGGTATTTTAATAATTAGTCCCGTACTCATTGCTATTATTGTTTATGGTGGATATCTTATAGTAAGAAGAGCATTAAAACCTATTAAAATTATGTCAGATACAGCAAAGTATATTTCTCAAAGTGGAAATTTAGCGGAGCGAGTTAATCTTCCGAAGGGTAAAGACGAATTGCATCAACTTGCAGTAGTAGTGAATAATATGTTAGACAGTGTAGAAAATTCTTATAATCGTGAAAAAAAATTCAGTTCTGATGTATCTCACGAATTAAGAACACCAGTTTCAGTAATTGTTGCAGAAAGTGAATACGGACTTAAGTATGCAGAAAGTTTAGATGAGGCAAAAGACTCATTAGGAGTTATCGATCGACAGGCTAAAAGAATGACAACGATGATTAATCAAATTTTAGAAATGTCACGTTTAGATCAATTAGAAAATATAGAAAAACAAGAAATAAATTTTTCTGAAGTTTTGAGAAAAATGTTATCAGATTATAATACTTTAATAATTAGTCAAAATTTAATTATAGAAGAAAATATCTCTGACGACGTAGTCATTAGTGGGAATATTCAACTTTTACAAAGGTTGGTAGATAATTTGTTGTTAAATGCGGTTAAGTTTGCTGAAGGAAAAATAAAGTTATCTCTAGAAAATAAAGAACATAAAGTAAGATTTTCTATTTCTGATGATGGTCCTGGAGTTGCTGACGAAGAAAAAGAAAACATTTGGCAAAGATTTTATAAAGTAGATCAGTCTAGGACAAATACCGAAAATCAATCATCAGGTTTAGGACTATCTTTAGTCAAGAAAATAGTAGAACTTCATTGCGGAGAAGCTAAAGTAAAAGATAGTGGCATGGGCGGAGCTTTGTTTGAGATAACATTCGATATGAAATAATAATTGTAATGAAAATATTTGATGAATTATTAATGTTTTAGTTTCGAAGAAAATTATAGTTCATTATTTTTCAACTACAGAATAAAATTTATATATGAAAAGAAATAAGAGAAAACACGCTAGAGAACTGTTTAACTAAGTTTTCTAGCGTGTTAAATATTTTTCTACGTAGTTACTTATTACTAAAATATCAGGTGCTAATATTTTTTAAAAAAAATAAATTAAAAAATATTAAAATTCATTTTCTATTCATTTTCATCTTATATAATTTAATTATCAAATAAATACACAATGATAATTAAGGAGATAACAATGAATAATTTTACAGAAAACTTAAAAGAAAAAGCAACAGGATTAAACTTCAAAAAGATAGCAAAAGTATCACTTATAAGTTTGGCATCTTTAGGGATTGTAGGAGGAGGAGCGGCATTTGCTTACGAAAAATACGAAAATAGTCAAGAAGCAAAAGCACGAGCAGCTCAAACAGCTATCGTTCAAAATCAAGCTAAAGAAGCAAATGTAACAATAAAATCAGAAGATGAAATAAAAAATATAGTAAGCCAAACTATTGGTGTTGATGTAGCAAATATAACTTTTGAAGAAATATACTTAACTAACGGTTATGGAAAAGATGGACGTTCGGGATATGGAAAAGAAAGAGCAACAAGAGGAACAAACTCTACTAACAGTAACGTGTCTTCAAGTACTGATAGCAGTTCGAATACTAATTCTTCTACAACTAGTACTGATTCAAATAGTACAGACACTACTACAAATACAACAAACAATTCAACAACTACAACTAATGTAGCTACTCCTAAGTATGTTTATAAAGTTGATGCAGTAGCGAATAGTTTAGAATATGATATTTATGTAGATGGAGAAACAGGAAAAGTATTAAGTACAAAAGTAGATAACGATAACGGCTTTTAAGATTAATAAAAATATATAAAAGTAGAATTTTATAATAAATGCGGTAGGTGATAAAAATCTCCTATCGCATAATTTTATATATAAAGTTAAATAAATTAATATCTAGAAAGTTTAGAAAAAAACTAAAAGAAGTAAGGAGGGTTATACGAAGAAAATGGTTAATTACCTCTTGAAGTTGCGCACGAAATTTTATGTTTTTGAAGAGATGTTATCAAGTATCCTAATGTTAAAAGAAAGGTTGAAAAATAAGGTGTATAACGTTATAATGAAAAAGAAATAACATATAAAATATAATATATATGAGTCAATAAAATCTAATAATGAAACGATACAACGAGCAGAGTTACATTGTAAAATTTGGGAGATAGCTGATAACGTCAGGGGAGCTGTTGACGGTTGGGATTTTAAACAGTATATTAGGGATATTGTTTTACAGCTTTATATCAGAAAATATTACAGCGTATTTTAATAACGCTGAACATGAAGTAGGGGGGATCGGTTAATTACGAAGAAATCAGTGATAAAGAGGTAATACAATATTTCAAATTTGAACTTAGGAAGAGAGGAGAATAAATATGGATAACGAAATTAAATTATTTGAGGGGAATCAGATACGTTCTGTTTGGGATAACGAAAAAGAAGAATGGTATTTTAGTATTGTAGATATTGTAGGAGTTCTTACAGAAAGTGAAAATCCTAGAAAATACTGGAGTGTATTGAAAACAAGGTTAAAAAAAGAAGGAAATGAACTGGCTACAATATGTAGCCAGTTGAAAATGAAGGCTTCAGACGGAAAAATGAGAAATACTGACGTAGCTGACATGCAAGGAATTTTCCGTATTATTCAATCAGTACCATCACCAAAGGCAGAACCATTTAAAATGTGGCTTGCAGAAGTTGGTAAAGAAAGAATAGATGAAATTATTGACCCTGAATTAACGATTGATAGAGCATTAGAAACTTATCTTAAAAAAGGATATACAAGAGAATGGATTAATCAAAGACTACAAGCTATCCAAGTAAGAAAAGAGTTAACAGATACTTGGCAAGACCATGGTGTTAAAGAAGGAAGAGAATATGCAATTTTAACAAATGAAATTACGAAAGCATGGTCAGGGATGACAACAAGACAATACAAAGATTATAAAGGATTAAAGAAACAAAATTTAAGAGATAACATGACAACTCTTGAATTAGTGTTAAATATGCTTGCAGAAGCTACAACTACAGAACTAACTAATACAACTAACCCTCAAGGATTAGAGGAAAACAGACAAGTAGCGATAGAAGGAGGAAGTATTGCAGGGGATGCGAGGAAGTCTATTGAAGCTAAAACAGGACAACCAGTAATAACATCTAGAAATGCAATAGATTTAGGTAAATTAATACTAGACATATCAAAGCCCACAGAAAAAGGTGAGGATACAAAAGAATAATTAAAATTGAATACAAATTAACGAAAGACAAGTAGAAAAAAATGCTTGTCTCTTTCTTTTTGAAGAGGTGTTAGTGAGCAACTAATGCCAAAAGAAATATTGAAAAATAAGGTGCATAACGTTATAATAAAAAAGAAATATCACATAAAAATATAATGTAGAGGAAACTAATGAAATCAAATAACGAAACAATACAACGAGCGGAGTTACATCGTAAAATTTGGGCGATAGCTGATAATGTTAGAGGGGCTGTAGACGGTTGGGACTTTAAACAGTATATATTAGGAATATTGTTCTATCGCTTTATATCAGAAAATATTACAGCGTATTTTAATAACACTGAACATGAAGCGGGAGATTTATCTTTTAATTATGAAGAAATTAGCGATGAAGAGGCGATACAATATTTCAAATCGGGAACTGTAGAAGAAAAAGGTTTTTTTATTTTGCCTAGCCAATTATTCGCTAATGTTGTAAAAACAGCTAGAACAAACGAAAATTTGAATATAGATTTAGCAAATATCTTCAGGGGTATAGAAGCAAGTGCTGTAGGGTCTCAATCAGAAGAAGACATTAAAGGCTTGTTTGAAGATGTTGATACGACAAATAATCGTCTCGGAGCAACAGTAAGTGAAAAAAATAACAGACTAACTAGTATACTTGAAGGTATTAATGAGATTAATTTTGGTAACTTCGAAGATAACGAGATAGATGCATTCGGCGATGCATATGAATATTTAATATCTAACTATGCAAGTAATGCAGGAAAATCAGGAGGAGAATTTTTTACTCCGCAGACAGTATCAAAACTTCTTGCAAGATTAGTAATGGAAGGGAAAGAAAGTATAAATAAAGTATATGAGAAGAAGATACCGTATATAGTACAATTAAATATTGTAAATGGGTTATTTCAAGCCTTTTGTAAATAAGACGATAGTTTTGTTTGAGCTATGGTCTTATTTTTTTATGCCTAGTTATTGGGGGTGTCAAACGGTACAGTAGGGGTGTCAGATATTAAAAGGGGTATCAACTTGACTTTTTTGATAGTTTGAGTGATGTATATGATGAGGAGGGAAGTCATGAGAACGATTAAGAAAATCAAAAAAGATCAAGTGGATTATACGATTTTTCAACTGATGCTAGATATCCTAAAAATGAACCATCAGATAGATGAACAAATTTGGGAAACGACATCAAAAGTGCTGAAATACGAGTTCAATCCACCGACTCGAATGTTGGAGGATTACAATGAAAAAAATTGTTGAAAAATTAGAACGATTGCCAAAATTCAGTGAATTAAGAAAGAAGTTGAGGGTCGTTGCTTATGCTAGAGTATCGACAGATAAGGATGAGCAGTTGAATAGCCTGATAGCACAAAAGGACTATTTTATTAAATATATCGAAAATCACAAGGAGTGGGAGTATGTAGGAATCTATTTTGATGAAGGTATATCTGGAGTTCGGACTAAAAATCGTGTTGCTTTTAACTCTATGATCGAAGAGGGATTGAACGGAAAATTTGATTTAATTATTACCAAGTCCATTAGTCGGTTTGCAAGAAATACAGTGGATACTATTCGTACAATAAGAAAGCTAAAGGAAAAGGGAGTGGGGATTTATTTTCAAAAAGAAGATATTCATACACTGGATGCCAAAGGAGAATTAGTCTTAACATTGATGGCTTCATTTGCACAAGAGGAGAGTAGAAGTATTTCAGAGAACTGTAAGTGGGGACAAAGGAAGCGATTTGCTGATGGAAAAGTGACGGTTCCTTTTCAACGGTTTGTAGGATATGACAGGGGATTAGATGGGAATTTGGTCATTAATCATGAACAAGCAAAAATCATAGAATGCATATATTCGTTGTTTGTCATTGGCTATACAATTTCACAAATAAAGCAATACTTAAACAGCCATGGAATACCTACTCCCTCTAATAAAGAAAAATGGAGTAATAACGTAATACGTTCAATTTTGAAAAACGAGAAATATATAGGAGATGCTTTACTGCAAAAATCGTTCACGGTAGACTATCTGACAAAAACGAAGAAAAAGAATGAAGGCGAACTGCCACAGTACTATGTTGAAGAGAATCATGAACCAATTATCTCAAGAGAAGTATATCAGTATGTAAATAAGATACTCGAAGAAAATAAAATAGTAGCCAGAGTATATTCACTTGGTGGAAAAATTATTTGTTTAAAGTGTGGAGCAAAATTTGGGTCATTTATTATTCACCCGGAATTCAAGAGTGCAAATGGAAACAGTTTAGCATGGAATTGTCAGAATAAGTATTCAAAGACGAATAAATGTAGTATTAGGCATATCTATGACAAAAAATTATACGAGTGTTTGGTTCAAATCTGCATGGAACGATTTTATAAGAATGGTGTATTACGAGGTAAAATGAATCGGTTAATTGGCAAACAAAGTTACAATAGATTACGCATTGATATTAAAAAACTATCTGTGGATATTGGAGATTTAGTAGAAGAGATAGTTGTCGATGAAGAACATAACTGCGTGGTTAAGTGGATTGATGGGAGAGTTTGCAAGGGAAGGATTGAAGGCACTGGGGAGCGAAGAGATAATAATGTATAGGTACTTTTTGTGTCTGATTGTTTAGTATAGATCCAGTTGAATGTGGTTGAGTTGATAGGTTTGTTTATATACCGATTTATACAAAAGTAACTAAAAAAGTAATTATTATTAAAGTGGAAAAAAGTAGTGATTTTTGGTATAATAAAGCAAATAAAAGGAGAATGATTATGAGTGAATCAGAAGTTAAAAAGGTAATGAAATTTTATAATATGTCTGATTTTTTAAAAGGACAGTCTTCAAAGATAATTACACAACTTTCAAAAGAAGATGAAGCTGCATTTATATTAAAGAATGGAAAACCAAAGGCAGTTGTTTTATCGAATGAAAGATATGAAAGATTGCTAAAAGCAGGAATAGATATTTTAGAGTTTTAGTTAGGAGAACGAGATTATGGCCGTGAAAAAATCAGAATTATATTCAATTTTATGGGAAGCTTGTAACAAGCTTAGAGGTGGAGTTGAACCATCAAGATATAAAGATTACGTACTGGTACTGTTATTCTTTAAATATGTATCAGATAGATATAAAGGTAAGAGATTTGCGGAATTTGAAGTAAATGAAGGTGCATCATTTGATGATTTAGTTAAGGCTGCTGGAAAATCAGATGTAGGAGAACGAGTAGATATTATTATTCAAAAGTTTTTAGAAGATAATAAACTTAAAGGATTACTTCCAGATGTAAGCTTTAATAATCCAGATGAATTAGGTAAAGGCAAGGAACTAGTAGATAAGGTTTCTGGCCTTATTAGAGTTTTTCAAAATCCTGCAATTGATTTCAAGAGCAATATGGCAAGTGGAGATGACATCATAGGTGATGCCTATGAATATTTTATGATGAAATTTGCTCAGGAATCAGGTAAAAGTAAGGGGCAATTCTATACTCCAAGTGAAGTGTCTAGAACTGTTGCTCGATTAATAGGTATTGGCAACATAGATACTACTGCCCAAAGACCTTATACTTTGCATGATCCTGCAGCAGGTTCGGGCTCGTTATTGATACGTGCAGCAGATGAGGCACCAACTAGAGCAGATGGAAGTTCATTAGTGGATATTTATGGTCAAGAAAAATACCCAGATACTGCTGGTTTAGCTAAAATGAATTTTATTTTACATAACAAGGCTACGGGTGAAATTAAAGCCTCTAATACCTTGTCAGACCCTCAGTATATAAATGATTTTGGTGAACTTACAAAGTTTGATTTCATTGTAATGAACCCACCATTTTCTGACAAGGATTGGACAGATGGGATTAAAGTCGATAAGGATAAATTTAAGAGATTTGATGGTTATAGTACTACACCACCTAAGAAAAATGGGGATTATGCTTGGTTTTTACATGTTTTAAAAGCTCTAAAATCAACCGGAAAAGCTGGTATCATTTTGCCACATGGAATTTTGTTTAGAGGTAATTCAGAAGAAACTATAAGAAAAGAGATTCTAAAAAAGAAATGGATAAAAGGAATTGTAAGTCTTCCTTCTAATCTGTTTTATGGTACGGGAATTCCGGCTTGTATTATCCTTGTTGATAAGGAAAATGCGGATGAACGAAAAGGTATATTTTTCATTGATGCCAGTGATGGATATAAAAAAGACGGGGATAAAAATAGACTTAGAGAGCAAGATATTGAAAAAATTGTTCAAACATTTAATAACAAAATTGAAATCAATGGATATTCTCGATTTGTTTCTTATGAGGAAATTGATAAAAATCATGGTGGGAATTTGAATGTTTCAAGATACATTCAAAAAATAGATGAAACACTTCCGCAAAACATCGAATCACATTTAAATGGAGGAATTCCCAAATTAGATATTGAATCGTTGGAAAAACTATGGGAAGTTTCACCTGGTTTGAAAACTAAATTATTCAAGCCAAAAGACGAGATAAAAGGAATATTCGATTTAAAAGTTATTCCTGAAGCTGTTGAAGAGACAATAGCTCAAGATTCCAACATTGAAGGAGAAGCTACTAAAGAATCTGAACAGCTATTCTCTGATTTTGAAAAGTCTGCTGCTGATACACTTCTTGGTATCAATGCAGATACAGACCCTAAGAAGATAATAAGACATCTAGGCTTTGCTATGCTTGCTAGCTATGATGCATCAAAAATTATTAGCAATTATGATGCATATGACGTGTTGCTTAATTACTGGAATGAAAAGCTTCAGGATGATGTGTATGTAATAAAATCACTGGGCTATGAGGCTGCTCGTGAAATTGAATATGTGTACGCTACCAAAAAAGGTAAGGATGAAAACGGGGATGAAATTAAGGTTGAGGATAAATCAAAAATAAAATCTTTTGAGGGAGTCCTTATACCTAGAGAGATTATCGAAAAGGAATATTTTGCTACAGAGTTAAATGAGATAGAAAAATTAAATGAGCAGGTGAATATTCTTATTTCAGAAATGGATGAAATGATAGAAGAGCAATCTGGAGAAGAAAGTCTATTTGCTGAAGTTTTAAATGATAAGGGAGATTCTATTACTAAAGGCAATCTTAATAATCGAATTAAATTAATTGAAGATAAAAAAGAATCTGAAGAAGCTGCAGTTCTTGAGGAACTACTGGGATATTTTAATGATGATAAGCTTAAAGCGGAAGATTTTGCTCAGCAACAAAGCAATATCGCAAACTATGATGTTCGAAATAAAGATGGCAAACTTGGAAAGCAAAAAATAAGTACTGCGATTAAATTAGCCAAGGAGACAGCAACTATTCCTGAAGATTTTATGGAGGAATATACTTTGTTGCTAGCTTATCAAGAAAAGGTAAATCAATTGGATAAAAACAATAAAGCTATAAAAGACAAGATTTCAGAACTAGATGAAAAGGTGACAAACAAATATTCTGAACTAAGCATGGAAGAAATCAAGACTCTACTTTTTGACAAGAAGTGGATGATTAGAATAAGAGAAGATATCAAAAACGAATTGGATAATGCTATGAATTTATGGATATCGAAGGTTCACACCATAGCAAACAGGTATGAAAAAACATTGAGTGAGATAGAAGAGGAAACTAAGAAATCAGAAGCCGAGGTAAAAGCTGCTTTGGAAAGGATGGGATACAGATGGTAAACTATCCGAAGGATTGGAGACTAGTAGAGATAGAAGATATTTTCACTGTTACGAGAGGTCAGGTTCTTTCAACTGAAAAAATCAAGGATTCAAAGTCATCAACCTATAGATATCCAGTATACTCTTCACAAACGCTGAATAATGGTTTGTTAGGGTATTACAACGATTATTTATTTAAAGATGCAATTACTTGGACAACAGATGGAGCCAATGCAGGAGATACCAATTATAGAAAAGGCAACTTTTACTGTACAAATGTTTGTGGGGTATTACTCAATAATGAGGGCTATGCTAATGAGTGCATAGCAGCAATAATAAATTCTATATCTAGAAAATATGTATCTTATGTAGGAAATCCAAAATTAATGAACAATGTTGTGAAGAAGATAAAGATATGTATCCCAGAACCAAAAGAGCAACAAGCCATTGCAGAAACATTAATTACTTTTGATAAACACATTGAAAATCTTTCAAAACTCATCGAGAAGAAAAAAATGATTCGTGATGGCGTAGTAGAGGAACTATTATCCGGATATAAAAGAATGAAAAAAAATAAACCATGGAAAGAATTCAAATTGGAAGAAGTATGCGTGCCTAGGGGAATGGTTAGAGGACCATTTGGAGGAGCGCTAAAGAAAGATGCATTCATTTATAAAGGTTATAAAGTGTACGAACAAAAAAATGCCATTTATAAATCAATTAATCTTGGAGACTATTATATTGATGAAAATAAGTATGATGAACTTTCGAGGTTTTCTGTAAAAGAAAATGATTTTATCGTAAGCTGCTCTGGGACAATTGGTGAAATTTATAGAATACCCCACAATTATGTTCCTGGGGTGATTAACCAAGCACTTTTAAAATTAACAATAGATGATAATATATGCGATTTTAATTTGTTTAACCACTATTTTAATTGGAATAAATTCAAACATAAAATTATAGATGACACTCAAGGTGGAGCTATGAAAAATTTAGTGGGAATGGATAAGTTTAGAAAAACAACGATTTATATCCCGACGGATACAGAAGAACAGAAAATAATTGCTGAGATCTTATCCTCTATGGATAAAGAGATAGAAAATCTAGAAAAAGAAAAAGAGAAATACCTACAGTTAAAATCTGGAGCAATGGATGATTTGTTAACTGG
>CAMEOL010000008.1 GCA_945929765.1 uncultured Gemella sp. | reverse complement strand
TTAGTTGTTTCTGTTATTTTCCTCCATGCCCCGTATTTGACATAGAGCCAAAAAATTTATGTATAATAAATATTTTATGTTATAATAACATAAAATATATGCGTATATAATTTATAGATTTTATGAATTATATAGTTTATAAAAAATAACGTAATAATTTTAAGAGATAAGGAGGATTAGTTAGTGGATAAAAATAAAATAGATAGAGAAAAAATAAAATTAGAGTTAGAAAATAATAAAGAATCAAAACTAATACAATTTCTTGGCGGCAAATTAAGCATGTATGTATTAGTTATGATAATATTATCGTTTGCAGCTATATGGCTATATAATCAAATTTCATCAATTATGGAACCGGTAGGGATAATATATAGTAGTTTATTAGCTCCGGTTTTGGTGGCGTACATATTTTTCTATGTTTTGCGTCCTATTAACAATTTTTTAGTATCAAGGATGTCATTAAATAGAAGTATGGCTTCTATATTATCAATAATTATAGGTGTTGCAATAATTATAGCGGTGTTTGTAGGTGCAGTACCTGTAATGATCGAACAAACTCAGCATTTGATAGAAGCAATGCCAGGTTATTACGAAACTATTAGATATTATTTAGAAGCCAATTCTGAGAATGCAATTGTAAAGAGTATCATTGATTATATGAACAATAATCTTAATATGGGACAATTGAGTTCAAAAGCGTTTAGTATATTTAGTAGTACAGTAACTGGAGTAGCTTCTGCATTTTCTTCTATGGCGACGGTAATGATGACAGCACCATTCGTATTGTATTATTTATTAAAAGATTCAACGACATTCCAAAATTTCGTTATAGGTAAATTGCCAAAAAAAATGCAACAATCTGTTGAAGAAACTATAGATGAAATTGATAGTAAAGTTGGATCGTATATTTCTGGACAAATGTTAGTATCGTTATGTATAGGAATATTATTATTTATAGGATATAACATTATAGGATTACAATATGCTGTGTCGTTAGCGACATTAGCAGCGTTATTAAGTATAGTTCCTTATCTTGGACCTGTATTAGCGATTATGCCAGCTATGTTAGTTGCAGTTGCTACTGACTGGGTAATGGTAGTAAAAATGTTAGTAGTGTGGGGAGTTGTTCAGTTTTTAGAAGGTAATTTTATTTCTCCAAATATAATGGGACGTAGTATGAAGCAACATCCACTTACTGTAATATTTGTAATTATTATCGCAGCAAAAATGATGGGGATAGTAGGTGCTATTATAGGAATACCCCTTTATGCAATTTTAAAAATATTAGCTGAAAAAATATTTTTAGCAATAAAAAATAGATATAACAGAATATATAGAGATTAACTCGAAAAATTTTAAATTTATAAATGTGTGAAGATTCTTATGCGGTATGAATTACGATCTACATAATAATTAATTAAGATATTATTATGTTTTAGATAGTGCTTAGAACTTCACATTTTTATATTTTTAATAGAGTTATATAAATAAAAGGAAATTATAATTTTATTGTATGGTTAATCATTTTTTGTTAGGAGGATGCTTTGAAAAAATCAGAAAGTACATTAAATACAAAAAGAAAATTAGCATTAGCTTTAAAAACGAGATTAAAAAACGAAGATTTTGAGAAAATAACTGTAAGTAGTTTAATAAAAGATTGCAAAATAACGAGAGCAACGTTTTATTATCATTTTGAAGATATTTATGATTTGTTAAAGTGGATACTGGAAACAGAGATTTTAGAAATTTTAAAGAAAGATTTCAATAAAAATGATTGGAAAAATACGTTATCAAGAATGTTTAATTATCTTTATGAAAATAAAGGTGTTTGTAGATGTATATACGAACTAGGAGATAGAGGACAATTTCAAAAATTTTTATTTTCAGAAATAAGACCAATAATAGAACAATTTTTAATTACTATTAATGACAAAATAGTGCTTAATAAAGATATGGATTTTATTATTGATTTTTATGTGGGGGCAGTTATTAATGTTATTGAAAGATGGTCTTATGATGGTATGCAAGAAAGTATAGAAAAAACAATAGACTTGCTTTGTTTAATCTTAGAAGGAGGCATTATTAGGTTTTCGGAGAGATAATTTTTTATAGACACGAAGATTAAATAAAATTTTATATAAAGAAGTAATAAATAGATAATATTATTTTCATAATAATTTAATGATTTTCAATATTCTTCTCTTTACAAATTATCAGAATTGTTGTATAATGTACACATGTCTTTCTAGAAAAGACATAATTATAAATTTATGAAGGAGAATAACATGAGTTTTTATAAAAAATTACCATTATTAGCAAAATTAGTACTTGCACTTACTCTAGGTATAGTGTTAGGAAAAGTTTTACCAGAATCTGCAATTAAAGTTTTAGTTACTTTTTCTGGAGTATTTAGTTCGTTCTTGAAATTTGCTATTCCGTTAATTATAGTTGGATTTATTGTACCGGGGATTAGTCAAGTTTCTGCGAATGCAGGGAAATTATTAGGTGTTTCAACATTAATCGCTTATATTTCAACATTAATAGCGGGAGCTTTTGCATATATAGTAGCGAGAAATTTCTTGCCTAATATTCTTCAAGGATCTTCATTACAAGCATTATCTAATCCAGAAGATTTACTGTTACAAGGATATTTAACAATAGAAATGGACCCAATATTTAGTGTTACTACGGCGTTGATTTTATCATTTGTTGTAGGTATTGGAATTTCAGCGTTGAAATTAGAGTCTATGAAGAGAGCTTTTGATGATTTTGGACAAATAGTAGAGTTAATGTTAAATAAAGTAATCATTCCATTATTACCAATCTACATTTTAGGTGTTTTCTCTAACATTACAGTATCAGGTGAAGTGTTTAAAATTTTACAAATTTTCTTATTAGTATTTGTTTTAATATTAGTATTACACTTCTTAATAATAGTTTTCCAATATTTAGTTGGTGGAGCTCTTAACGGACGTAATCCGTTCAAAATGTTAGTAAAAATTTTACCAGCATATGCAACAGCTATAGGAACACAATCATCAGCAGCGACAATTCCTGTAACTTTAGATTGTACAAAGAAAATGGACGTTGATCCGAATGTAGCTAACTTTACAGTTCCATTGTTTGCTACTATCCATTTATCAGGAAGTACAATTACGTTAACTACATGTGCAACTGCAGTTTATTGGTTACAACATGGAGCAACATTCCCGACTACAGCATCAATGATTCAATTTATCATTATGTTAGGTGTAACAATGGTTGCAGCACCGGGTGTTCCTGGTGGTGCGGTAATGGCAGCTTTAGGATTATTACAGTCAGTACTAGGATTTAACGAAATAATGTTATCATTAATGATAGCTTTATATATCGCACAAGATAGTTTTGGAACTGCATGTAACATAACTGGAGATGCAGCATTATCATCAGTAGTTGATAAAATAAATCAGTGGATGACAAAATCAAAAAAAGCATAAAATAAAAACCTAGGCAATATTGCCTAGGTTTTTTCTATTTTATGCTACCCTATAAATTTAATAAATTCTGCAACTTGAGCATCGATTTCTGCTTTTTGTTCTACAGATAGTTCGAAAATTCCTGTTTGCCATGCTTCTGCAGGTAATTGAAGACCGACACCTTCACCAGGCATAGTATTCATTCTAACATACGTAGTTAGTCCTGATATTTGAGCACGTACGAATTTGGCAAAAGTAGAACCTGCTGCTCCAGATACAGTAGTTGGTAATCCGTTAATAACAGTTGGTGTTTCGGAATCGAAAGGTTTAGCTGGACGAGATAACCAGTCGATTAAGTTTTTTAGTAGGGCAGGGTATGAACCGTTATATTCAGGAGATACGAACCATAATCCGTCTACTTTAGCAATTTCTTCGCGTATAGCAACAACTTCAGCTGGTGTTGGATATTCAGTATCTTGTTCTAGTATTGGTAAGTTTCTATAATCCAAAAATTTTGCAGTCATTCCTTGACGTTCTAATGATTCTGCAATATAGTTTGCTAAACTTTGGTTAAATGAATTTTTTCTAAATGATCCTACTGCTATTGCAATTGTTTTTGACATATTTTTTCTTCCTCCGAAATGTTATCTAAGTTTTTAAATTTTTTCAATATACTAATTAATGTAGATTTTTCTTCTGGAGTTAAGATGTTATAAACAGCTTCTATCTCTAAACGATGACTAGGAAGTATGCTTTCGTAAAGTTCTTTACCTTTGTTAGTAAGCCCCACAACATAAGCGCGTTTATCTTCTTGATCTTTTATTCGATATATCAAGCCGTCACGTTCCATGTTTTTAATAATGACTGTCATATTCCCAGATGTTGCAAGAATTTTTGTAATTAAGTGGCAAATACGCATTTCACCTTTTACGTACAAGACATCTAAAACACCAAATTGTGGTCCTGTAAGTCCGGCTTCACGAACAGATTTTCCTATTTTTCCATTTATAGTGCGCTCAGCTTTTTTGAATACTATTTGTGTGTGAATAGATGAATTTTTTTCCCAAGAAATATCCATAAGACCTCCTAAACAAAACTACTAATTAGTAATTATGTTTAATTATAATACTAGTTAGTAATAATGTCAACTGATAAATTTATAATTATATAGTATCAGTTTTTCTTGTTATTTTCAAATGTTTCAATTTTTTATTTTTTTAGTTGGAGCTAAACTATATATTTGGAGGTTGAATAAAAAGGGAGGGACTAAAATCAAGTCCTCCCTTTTAAAATAAATAGTAAACTAGTACTGAGTTTATTATTAACTAAACTATTTGTATTTAAAATATTTAATTTTTGAATATTGGTTTGTCATACTTTCGCCTTTAGGAATTTCTGCTTCTGGTTTTCTATATTCTATCCAAACAATACCGTTATCTGATAAAATAATTGGACCACCCTCGTTAATAAGTTCGTGATTATTATTAATATCAAGAGCGAAATATTGCATTCTTTCACGTTCAGGAATAGTAGAGTCGCCTAACCATGTTATAATATTCCCTTTAAAAGATAGTGATTCTATCCAAGTAGTTTCGTAAATCTTAGCTAATTCGTTATTTTCTAAGATGTAGAGTTCAGCCTTTTCTTCGTATTGCATAGAGAGTGCTAATGTTTCTCCGTTACTTGTCAAACCTGAAAGATACATTTTTTCATCTTTAGTTTCAAAAATAACTTTTTTAGAATTTGTTACAATATCATAAGAAATAAGTTGAGTAATTTTTTTATCATTATCTATTGTTAAATAATATAGCGTTTTTTTAACGATAATAGGAAATCCGGTGTTAGACTTCTCTATAGTTTGTTTTTTATTTTCTTTAATTTCGTAATAGTTTAGTTCGTAGTTGTTAGTTTCTTCGTTATATAATGATACTATTACATCTTGCTCATAAATAATTCCTTGAGATTGATGTATTTGTGGTACGTTAGTTTTATGTTCTAACAACTTGAAATTTTTGTCTTGGATATTACCGAAATAAAATTTTGATTCTCTTTTTTCGTAATCAAACTCTTCAAACAAAATATTATTATCTTTGAAGTCTAGTATCATTAACGACTTATATGCTGATGTGTCGTCTATTTGTTTTATTATTTCTATTCTTTCCGTGCTAAGATCGTATATCCCTAAATGCTTAATTCCTGGTTTTGCAAATTCGTCAGCTTCTCCTATAAGTTTATTTTCTATTAGTGTATTAGGTGTAAATGTGTAATTACTAGGATAAGTATAGTCTTTACTATCTGTAAATTTATTTTGGATGTTGATTTTTTCAAAAACTTTATTAGCAGTTGTTGTGCTTATGTACTCATTTGAATTGTTTATTGCTGGCTCTTTGTTTATATTACGGAATGCTTTTTCGTTACAACTTGTTAATGGAATTGCTAATGCGAAACAAATAAATAATTTAAGAAATTTACCAAGCATAGCCTCTAGTTCCTGTAGCATAACTTAAATTTTTTATAGTTGTAACTTGTGATTTAACAAATCCAGAAAATCGACCATATCCAGAATCGATGTATTTTACCCTATTTCCGTAATTATAGAAGCCAGAAATGATAACGACGTTATATAGGCGGTATCCGGTGTTGTGTCCTCGTAAATAAGTATCGCCTGGACCTTCTGCTGTGCTTACCATTACAGGATTACCGTGTTCGATAGCTGATACTATATGAGTTCTTATAGTATTTATATCATTAACGTTATTGTGCCATTGCCAATAAAATTTAAAATTAGAACCTGCGACAACTTTGTTTAGAGCATTTAATAAGTCGATTTCGGGGTTTATATTAGTAGTTGTGGTGTCAAATAGTGAAGATATTTTGTGTTGATTTGTAGAAATATTTATTGAGTTTGCTAACATACTAGTAGCAGCTGTGCCTAAATAATAGTCATTTATTTGTGTTTCAAAAGGGACGAATATTTCTTTTTGTTCTAATATGCCTCTTGTTGTTATAGCAACTTTCTTTTCTGTTTCAGATGTTAAATCAATACCACCATTTATTGCGGTTGGATCATATGATACTTGAACCCCATCTACAGTTACAGTTTGTCCTTTGTAGTTTTTTGCGGCATAGGAAACGTTGGTTACTACCGCAAGTAGTAGCGTTGCTGTACTAACAATCATTAATAAATTCAATTTCTTCATATATTTCTCCTTTCGTATTTTCTAGAAAAGAAAGTCTTTCTTCATAAGATGTAGGTTGTTTTCATCACCGTTTTTGTATCTTTGAGGAAGTTTATAATTCATAAAATTTTCTCCTTTCTATTATATTTTTTAGTTTTCTTTTCACTTTTATTATAACACACACAACAAATTACTGAAATCGTTTTTTTATTATAATGTTATAAAAACTACACATTAATTAAGTTGCAACGAATTATAGTTTATAGTAAAATTACAATATGAAATAATAGGAGAATTTACTGTGAAAGATATTGATAATTTCAAAAAAATGTTAATAGAACATCTTAACGAAGGTAAGAAAGATTTGCCTTTTTTGGATAAAATTTTATTGTCAAATAATTTAGAAGAAATGTATGAGGAACTTAATAAACTTCCAGAAAGTGCTGAAAAAAGTTATTTTTTGGAAAAAATTTGTGAAGAGTTAATAATAAACTCTGTATCAAAGATTGAGCGTAGTGGAATGAAATTAGGGTTACATAGAATGGAAAAAATTCTAAAATTACTAGGTAATCCAGAACAAAATTTAAAAGTTATTCATATAGCAGGAACAAATGGCAAAGGGTCTGTAAGTTCGTATATAACAACTACATTAAGTCAGAAGTATAAAGTAGGTATGTACTCTAGTCCTGGGATGATAAGTTTTAATGATAGAATACGTATTAATAATAGTTTTATAACATATTTAGAAATGTATAATTTGTATATGTATATACACGAGTTATGGAAGGATAATAATCCATCAAGTGATGACAACTTATCTTTTTTTGAGATTCTTACTGCGGTTGCATTAGTATACTTTGCGAAAAATAATGTCGATTTTGTTGTTATGGAAGTAGGTTTAGGAGGAAGATATGACGGAACAAATATTTTTGAGCAGAAAGAGTTGTCTATTATTACAAAAATAGGTCTAGATCATACAAATGTACTAGGTGATAGTTTAGAGAAAATTGCTTATGAAAAAGCAGGGATTATCCAACCTAACGATAATGTAATAATTTATCCCCAAGAAAATAATGTACAAGATGTAATAACAACAGTAGCAAAAGATAATGATGCAAAATTAACGATAGTAGATTTTTCGAAAATAATAATTAAAGAGATAGGCTATCGTTATAATATTTTCGATTATGACAAATACAAAAATATACGATTAAAAATGTTAGGAGAGCATCAGATTTATAATGCTACAGTAGCATTAGCAGCGCTAGAAAATTTAAAAGTAAGAAAAATTATAACTATTAGCGATGAGGATATTATTACAGGTTTAGAAACGACAACTTGGGCTGGACGCTTAGAGTGGCTAACGGATCAAGTATTAATAGATGGAGCACATAATATAGATGGTGTTGAAAGTTTGGTTGATTACTTGCAGCGCAATAAAATTAATAATGTAAAAATGTTACTTGGTATATTGACGGATAAAGATTATAAAGAAATGATAGCAATCTTCGAAAAAGTAGATGCAGAATTCAATATAACAAAAGTTCCGATAGAAATGAGAGAAAGTTCACTTGTAGAATTATCAAAAGAGTTTAGCCAAGAAGTTACGCTTCATAAAAACTATTCAGTTGCGTTAGAACAATTAATGAAAAATCTGAAACAAAACGATATATTAGTAATAAGTGGATCGTTGTACTTGATTGCAGCAGCGAGAAAAGAAATATTAGAAAAATATATTATATAGGAGTTAAAATGACAAAATTACACAATTTATTACAACAAAAAAAATATTTAATTATGGGGATATTAAATTTCACACCAGATTCTTTTTCTGATGGAGGAGATTTCTTTAATGTAGAAGATGCTTTGAAGCAAGTAGAAAAGATGATAATAGAGGGTGCTGATATAATTGATATAGGCTGTGAATCTACTGGGCCTGGAGCGGAGAAAGTTTCTGTAGAAGATGAAATATTAAGATTAGAAACAATATTACCACACTTACGAGCTAAATATCCAGATGTACTTTTTAGTATAGATACATACAAAAAAGAAGTGGCAGAATATGCATTGAAGACAGGTGTTGATATACTAAACGATGTTTATGGTGCAAAAGGGAATGATATGTCGATAGTAGCTGCAAAATATGATGTTCCAATAATAGTTATGCACAACGGGGGAACAGCAAAAGGAAATGAAATAAGTAGCTTGGTAGCAGAATTAAGAGAAAGTGTAGATATTTGTTTAGAATCTGGAGTAAAAAAAGAAAACATAATAGTAGATCCTGGGATAGGCTTAGGCTTTGGGAAAGAAGCGGAAGAAAATTTAATAATTACTAATGAACTACAAGAATTGGAACGATTAGGATGCACGATATTATACGCAGCTAGTAGGAAAAGCACTACTGATTTTATTCTAGGGGGAGGAACAAATCCGAAAGATAGGGATGTAGTTAGTGCAGTGTTGTCGCTTGAAGCAATTCGCAGAGGTGCAAAAATAGTTAGAATGCATAACGTAAAAATTATGAAAGAAACAATAGACGCTTATAACTTTGTAAATAAAGCTAGTAAAAAATAAAACAATTTAAGTCAAAATAATAGGGGCTGACCTAAAAGATGGTCAGCCTCGATAAATTATCAGGCATTTCACACAAAAAAATAAACATCGCATATTGTAAAAAGAAGTTAGCCACAAAAGTATAAAAAGCTATTTACAATAGTAGGAGATAATAGTATACTTTTAAGTATACTAATTTTTTCAAGGAGATTATTGTGAAATTATTAAAAAAATATTATAAATTTATAATTAGTTTTTTTGCTATCTTAATAATAGCAGGAGGTTGGTTTACGGGAGATTATTTTTATAATTTTGCGTTAAATCCTAAAGTAGACAAAACACGTGTTTCTGTTCAAGATGACGATGGAGTTTATGACCCTAGAAAAGAAGTAAATATGAAATGGTTTGACGAAAATAAAAAAGAACATAGTAACACTTCAGTAACAGGGGTTAATTTAAAAGGATATACTTTTGAACATAGCGAAAACACAGAAGATGGTCAACCTAGAAAATGGGTAGTAGTAACGCATGGATTCTTTATTGAAGCTCGTTTAACAGCTAATTACATTAGAGGTTTTTATGATAGAGGATATAATGTTTTTGCGCCAGATTTAATAGGGCACGGTAAGAGCGAAGGAGAAGCTTACTCAATGGGAGGATACGATTCTTCGGATCTTGTTAACTGGGTGAAGAAAATATCAGCTGAACATAACGATCCTCAAATTGTATTGTTTGGAATGAGTATGGGAGCAGCAACAACGATGAATTCTTTAAATAAAGGTTTACCAGAAAACGTTAAAGGTTTTATTGAAGATAGTGGTTATGTTAATTTAAAAGAAGAGTTTGAATACCAACTAGACAAAATGTTCGGGTTGCCACCGTTCCCTGTAATACCGTTAGCTAATATGGTAACAAAAATTAAAGCAGGTTATAATTTCGGAGATGTTGATGCAACAGAGGCGTTAAAAACAACGAAATTGCCAGCGTTAATATTACACGGTGATCAAGACGGGTATGTTCCGTTATCTAATGGACAACGAGCTTACGAGTTATTAACATCAGATAAAGAAATACATATTTTCAAAGATGCTAAACACTGTAAAGCGGAGAGAAAATATAACGCAGAATATTGGATTTACATCGAAAACTTTTTAGCTAAAGTTTATAAATAAAAGATAACAATATATTGTTTTAATTGAGGGGCTACTCAAAAATATTTAGAGAAATAAGTATGTATATTATATTAAATTTTTAAGTGAAAACAGCTAATTTTAAGTAGAAAGAAACTACTAAAAATTAGCTGTTTTTCTAATGGTTATAGTATGTGTCGGTTACTGCTGTCTAGCTATATTACCGTAATAGTAAGTGACATAAGTACCAGCAGCATCCCAATAAGAAAAATGGTAAAGCGAAATAATAATTATATTTTCGGGAGTATTAGTCGTATTTCTAATGAAGATATTTAACAGTAAAACTGGAAAAAATGGCAAAAAAATGTTATAGTAAACGTAACCTTACAACAATGGAGGATAAACTATGAGTATGTATAAAATTTTAGTAGTCGACGACGAAGAACCGATTGCAAAAATATTAGATTTTAATTTACAAAAAGAAGGCTACGAAGTAATTATGGCTCACGATGGCGAAAAAGCTGTAGAACTTGCTTTCAGTGAAAATCCAGATTTAATTCTTTTAGATTTAATGTTACCAAAAAAAGATGGTATGGAAGTTTGTCGAGAAATTCGTAACAAAATGGATGTGCCTATAATAATGTTAACAGCTAAAAATAGCGAGATAGACAAAGTTTTAGGTTTGGAATTTGGGGCTGATGACTATGTTACGAAGCCATTTTCTACAAGAGAATTAATGGCAAGAGTAAAAGTTAATTTGCGTCGTGTTTCACGTCAAACAGAAGATAAACAAGAAGACAACGATTCTAGCGAATTAACTATTCGAGATATAGTAATTTATCCAGAAGCATATACAATAAAAAAACACGGAGAGCAAATAGAGTTAACACGTAGAGAATTTGATTTGTTACATTATTTGTCTACACACAGAGGGCAAGTACTAACACGAGAAAATCTCTTACAAACTGTCTGGGGATATGATTATTTTGGAGATGTTCGTACTGTAGACGTAACTGTTCGTCGTCTTAGAGAAAAAATAGAAGATGATGCTTCAAATCCTATGTATATTATGACAAGACGAGGAGTAGGTTACTTCGTAGGAGAGGAAGAGTAATGAAACTCGGAATAAAAAAAGGACGACGTCGTTTCTTTACATCTATTCGTTTTAAATTTTTAGTAGTTTACGTATTGGTTAATATTATTTCTTTACAATTAATAGGTTTGTATTTTACTACACAATTAAAGACGCAAAATATTAATAATTTTCAAAATACGATAGTTGAGCAAGAAAAAAAATTAAATTATAACGTCATGGAAGAAATGACGAAAGAGGTAACAGACGATACCGAAAAACAAAAAATAGAAAGTAATATTCGTAAAATAGTTAGTGAATTTTCTACAACTAAGCTAATTATGGTTAATGTTGTAGATAAAGATCTAAAAATAATAGCATCATCAACTACGAACGGTAGTGAAGGATACTTAGGGAAAAGGTCTGTTGATCCAATAGTAAACCAAGTGTTGAAGAGTGGGGAAAGTTCTGGAAAAGAACAGACTGACGAAAGCCAAAAAGTGTATTGGGTGTATGTAACGCCAGTAAAAAATGGTGATACAGTAATAGGTACTATATACATAATGGCAGATATAGGTAGTGTATATAGTGATTTAGACAATATTACGAGAATATTTGTTATTGGAACTATATTATCAATGTTAGCTACTATAGTCATAGGTTTTTTTGCCTCAAAAACTATTACCAATTCAATAGAAAAGATGAGTTCACAAGTTAAGGGGATGGCAGAAGGGAATTATGGCAACGTAGTAGGAATAAAGACAAAAGACGAAATAGGAGATTTAGCGGTTGTCTTTAATCAAATTTCTCAAAAAATAAAAGAAGAGCAGAGTGCGACAGAATCAGAACGTAGAAAACTATCAACAATAATTAATAGTATGATGGATGGTATAATCTCAACAGATAGCAATGGCCGTATAGTTCTAATAAACGATAGTGCTCGAGATATGCTAAATGATAATGAGGATATTTTTATCGGGAAAAACGTCTTAAAATTGTTAAATATTACAGAATACCGCACAATTGAAGAAATTTTAGAAGCGGAAGATAGTCTGTTAATTTCCATAGATTCTGAAGCGGGAGAATCACTTTATCGTGTAGAATTTACAGAAATTATAGCAGAAAATATAACTAGAAAATACGAGTCGAAAAAATCAGACGGGTACATTATAGTTCTTTACGACGTAACTGACCAAGAACGCCAAGAGAAAGAACGTCGTGATTTCGTATCTACTGTATCACACGAATTAAGAACGCCGTTAACAACTATGAATAGCTATGTGGAAGCACTAGAAGATGGGGTGTTAGAAGATAAGAAATTAGCTCCAGTATTTATAGACACAATACATAAAGAAACTACTCGTATGATAAGAATGGTTAATGAGTTGATGCAACTTGGAAAAATGGATATCAAAGAAGAACATTATGATAAAGAAATTCTTGATATTAATAAATTAGTAGAATCAATAACAGAACGTTTTAGAATGGCGAATCCTGATAAAAATTTCGAACTTTACTTACCGCAAGAACCTGTTTTTGTCGATGGAGATCAAGATAAATTGACACAAGTTTTTGATAATATCATTAACAATGCAGTAAAATATTCGCCAGACGGAAAAAACATAACTATTCGTGTTCGCCAAAATTACAATCAAAATAGAGTAAGTATATCGATAAAAGATGAAGGTATCGGAATACCGCTATCACATATTGATAAAATATTTAATAGATTTTATCGTGTAGATAAAAGCCGACAACGTAATATGGGTGGAACAGGACTAGGTCTTGCACTAGCAAAATCTATAGTCGAAGCGCATAAAGGTCGAATTTGGGCACAAAGTAGAGAAGGTTATGGAAGTATAATATTTGTTATGCTACCTTCAGAAGAACTTACAGACGACTGGGCATAAGGAGATGAGTTGAGTGGAATCTAGAAAAGAAACTATAAAAACTATAATTCTTATATTGTTGGTTATATCTAGTATATTTTTTTCAATAAATATAGCTGGATATCGTCCAGATTATGAAATATTAGGAATAAATAGCGAAAAACAAAAAGACACACAAGATAGTTCTAAATTGCTAAATAATACATTAAATTTGTTGGCACCTAACATAATTGTGAGAAAAGATGCATATGGTCGAGAAGAAGCGGTAGTTTCTGACTCTATAACGAAATTAGCAACAGTTCCTGCGATAAAAAATAGAGATGATATAAAAGATATTTTACGCGATATATCAAATTCACCTGTAGTAGAGACGCGTATAAGAAATAGAAATATTGATGAGATAATAGGAAAGAGTATAAGATTTTATACAATGGATTATAAATTAGAAACAGACACTCTGTCTTCTAAATTGTTATATTTAGGAGAGAATAATCAAACTACTAGTGTAGAATTTAATAGAGTTTTGATATCTGATGCCACTAAAAATATAATTTATTTGTACAAAAAAGATAATCCTAACAATTACATGCAAGTGGAGTTTGATCATAATGTTTATGACGCATTAGAAACAACTTTTAATGATAGATTTAATTTTTATGGAAAATATATTATAAATGGCAATAAAGAATTTTATTTACGAGAATCTACAAGTAACTATACTATAGATAAATATACAGTTAAGGATTTAAATTTATCAGAAGTTGCAGAAAATGTTTTTGTTAATAATAATGGTTTAAAAGTAAGTTCGTTAGATGGTAATAAAGAAATTACAGATGGTTATGCAATTTTACGAGAAGGAATGCTAAGTATAAACTACATAAATCCGTCGATAATGGATAAAAATACTGTTTTACCAACAAAAGAAGAAGTTCAGGCGCGTGCTTCTAGTTTCTTTATTGCAGGATACTTACCTTTAATAGATTTTACGCTGTTAAAAATAGAGGGTAATGAAATACGATATCAAGAAGTTTATAATGAGAGTCTAGTTTTTTCTAATGATAGTTTATCTGTGATAACTGCAAATGTTTTGCAAAATGGAGTTTCGCGATCTAGTATGCCGAGGATAGTTAGAGACGAACAAATAGAAAAAAACTACCTCGAGCAATTTTCTTTAGAGAATGCAGATGCTGTTCTGAATTTTATTTTTAAAAATATTAAATTAGAAGATGTTTCGGATATCCAACTAGGATATAATAAAATTTATAACGAAGAAGACGCTACTATTACCTATATTCCTAAGTGGTATATCGAATATAAAGGCAAATATACAGAATTTACTGAATTAAAAAATAAAGTAGCTAAGGGAGAATTATAATGGAATGGGGAAAAATAAAAACAATGTTTATTTATCTTTTTCTAGTTTTGAATATAGTTCTCGCCTCGATATATGGTTATGTAGTTTACAAAAATCAAACAGAATTATATCAAGAAAAAGACGAAATAGTTAAATCTATACAAAATGAAAAAATAGAAATAATAGAACCGTTAATAAAAAAAGATAGTTTAGGGTATGTTAATGCAACGATAAAATCTTTGGCAGTTCCTAAAGAAATAAAAGATAATATAAGCTATGAATTAGAAACTGATAATGGCATAGAGAGTTTGATAGTCACATTAGAAAAACCGATAACTAATATAAATGAGAAAAGTTATCGAGATTTATTAAGCAATTATTCTCTTACACAAATAGATAAAAACGCGCAGTTTTATTTTGAAGGATATGATGAAAAAAATAAGGTAATTATATTTAGACAAGTTATCGATAGTTTGGTAATTTATGACAACGAAAATGCAACGTTGAAGTTTTATGTAGATGGTAATGGCGATATAAAAAAATATAGCTATAGCATTTTAGATAGTTTTCAATTTGAAAAAACAGAAACTATAATAAGTCATACACAAGCGGTTTATTCACTCTATCATAATAATTTAGTTCCTAGTAATAGTAGGGTTACCTCTGTTTTAGGTTATTATACTAGAATATCAAAATTATCAAACCAAGTATTAATACCCGTTTGGAAAATAGAAGTTACACATGAATTATCTACCGAAACTTATTATATAGATGCTATTAACAATAAAGTTTTAGAACAAAGTTAAAATATGACTATAGGTTTAAGTATATACTCATAAGAAGTTTATTTTTGCGAGCAAGATTGCAGTTAAAAGATATTCTTATATTTAAATATAAGAGGTTTAAATGTATGGTAAACCCCACCAGACAACATTGCAAGGCTCTATGTCAAATACGGTGGTTTTAAAAATAAAGCCTAATATTCTTATGCAGC